>DASSBI010000049.1:0-3639 GCA_035698965.1 Gaiella sp.
CCGCCCTGACACCGCCGCCGCGGGCGGGATGATGTGGCGCATGCTCGGGAGGCGACAGATCGCGCGGCTCTCCCGCCTCGGCCCTTCGGTGATGGGCGAGCGGCTCGGCGGCTTCATCTACGGCACGATCGTCGTCCTCTCCGTCCTGGTCGCCGGTTCCCGCGCGTATCCCGACGACGCCGGCCGCATCGCCGTGCTCGTGGTCGTGACGTCGACCGTCTTCTGGCTCGCACACGTGTATGCCCACGTGGTTGCGGACAGCATCCGGCGCGAGAAGCACATCTCGCTGGCCGACCTGCGGCGGATGGCGAGGCGGGAGGGTGCGATCGTCGAGGCGACGCTGCCGCCGGTCGTTGCGTTGCTGCTCGGCGCCTTCGGCGTGCTGTCGACGCACGCCGCGGTCTGGCTTGCGTTCGCCCTCGGGCTCGCGGTGCTCGCGATCGAGGGCGTCGTCGTCGCCCGCGTCGAGCGCTTCGGGGCACTCGGCACGATGGTGATGGTCGCGGCGAATCTCACGCTCGGCTTGGCCCTGGTCGTCCTCAAGCTCGTCGTCACCCATTGATGCGCCCAGGCGCGTCGAGCAGAATCCTCCGAACGTGAGCGAAGTCGAGACACGGCCCCTGCGATCGGCCCAGGGAGAAAACGCGCCATGGCACGCCCTGACCGCGGACGAGGTCAGCGCGCGCCTCGACGTCGACCCCCGCTCCGGCCTCGACGCCGCGGAGGTCGAGCGTCGTCGGGCGGAGCACGGGCCGAACAAGCTCGCCGAGGCCGAGCAGGAGCCCGGCTGGCACGCATTCCTCCGCCAGTACCGCGACCTGATGCAGCTCGTCCTGCTCGGCGCCGCGATCGTCAGCGTCGCGGCGCTCCAGGAGGTCTCGACCGGGATCCTGATCGCCGCGCTCACCGTGCTCAACGCGGTGCTCGGCCTGAACCAGGAGGGCAAAGCGGCAGAGAGCGTCGCCGCGCTCCAGAAGATGCTCCTGATCCGCGCGCATGCGCGCCGCGCCGGAGAGCTCGTCGACATCCCGGCCGAGGAGCTCGTCCCCGGCGACGTCGTCTCCTTCGAGGCGGGCGACAAGATCCCGGCCGACGGACGGCTGCTCGTCGCGGCGACGCTCGAGATCGAGGAGGCGGCGCTGACCGGGGAGAGCACGCCCGTCCTGAAGTCGGTCGAGGCCGTATCGGACGGCGACATCGCGCTGGGCGACCGCCTCGACATGGCGTACATGAACTCCACCGTCACTCGGGGCCGGGGGGAGATGGTCGTGACGGCCACGGGGATGTCCACCGAGGTCGGGCAGATCTCGGGGATGCTCTCGCAGGTCCAGCAGGAGAAGACGCCGCTCACGCGCCAGCTCGACCAGCTGACCGTGCTGATCACGATCATGGCCGCGGTCGCGCTGGCGCTCGTCGTCGTCATCGGCCTCCTGCGCGGCGACGACTTCGACGAGCTCTTCGTGATCGGGATCAGCCTGGCGATCTCCGCGATCCCCACCGGCCTGCCCGCCGTGGTGACGACGATGCTGTCGCTCGGCACACAGGCGCTCGCGGCCAAGGGCGCGATCGTGAAGCGCCTGCGCTCGGTGGAGACGCTCGGCTCGACGTCGGCGATCTGCTCCGACAAGACGGGCACGCTCACCCTCAACCAGATGACCGCTCGCGAGCTGGTCGTCGTCGGTCGGCGGTATGCCGTCGAGGGCGGGGGCTATTCGACCGAGGGCCGGATCCTCCGCGTCGCGGGCGAGAGCGAGACGGCGCTCGACCCGTTCCTGCTGCCGATGGCGCTTGCGAACGACGCAGCCGTTCGCGAAGGGGAGATCGTGGGCGACCCCACCGAGGCTGCCCTGGTCGTGCTCGCGGAGAAGGGCGGGATCGACGTCGAGGAGACGAGGCGCACGTACCCGCGCGTCGCCGAGGTGCCGTTCGACTCGGAGTACAAGCTCATGGCGACCTTCCACGAGATGGAGTCCGACGGGCGCCCGCTCGTCCGCTGCTTCGTGAAGGGCGCGCCGGACGTCCTGCTCGCCCGCTCGACGCACGCCCGCGGCGCCGACGGCTCGGCCGTGCCGCTCGAAGGCGCCCGCGAGCGCGTGCTGGCCGAGAACGACCGCCTCGCGGGCGAAGGGCTCCGCGTGCTCGCGGTGGCGGCGCGCGAGCTCGATCCCGCCAACTTTCGCCCCGACGCAGATCTGCTCGGCGAGGTCCAGGGCCTCACGCTTCTCGCGCTCGTCGGCATCGTCGACCCCCCGCGCAAGGAGGCGAGGGATGCGATCGCCCGATGCAAGGAGGCCGGGATCTCCGTGCGGATGATCACCGGCGACCATGCGACGACCGCGGCCGCGATCGCGACGCAGCTCGGGATCGAGGGACAAGCCTTGCCGGGCACCGAGTTCGCGGCGCTCTCCGATGAGGAGCTCGACGCGCAGGTCGCCGGGATCGGCGTCGTCGCCCGCGTCGCGCCTGAGGACAAGGTCCGCCTCGTGGAGATGCTCAAGCGGCAGGGCAACGTCGTCGCGATGACCGGCGACGGGGTCAACGACGCGCCCGCGCTGAAGCGCTCCGACATCGGCGTTGCGATGGGGATCACGGGCACCGAGGTGACGAAGGAAGCGGCGGACATGATCCTCACCGACGACAACTTCGCGACGATCGTCGCCGCCGTCGAGGGCGGCCGCGGGATCTACGACAACCTCATGAAGTACGTCCGCATCCAGCTGATCCAGCTCGGCGCGTTCATCCTCCTCTTCGTCCTCGCGGGCCTGTTCGACGTCGCGGGCGGCGCCCCGCTCAACCCACTTCAGATCCTCTGGATCAACTTCGCGATCGACGTGCTGCTCGCGATCGGGCTCGGCTTCGACGCCGCTGCGCCCGGGTTGATGCGACGGCGGCCTCGCGATGCTGCGGCACCGATCGTCGACCGGGGCCTGGCGATCCGGCTCGGCGTCGGGAGCGTGCTGATGTCAGCCCTCGCCCTCGGCGTCGTCGCCTGGGCGGAGGATCGCTACGACCTCGTCGTCGCGACCACGATGGGGCTGACGACGCTCTCCTTGATGCACATCGTCGCCGCGCTCGAGGTGCGGGAGCCCGTCGGGACGATCTTCGCGCGCTACACGATCGCGAACCGCCGCTTCGTGCAGCTGATCGGCGTCACGCTGGTGCTGACCTTCCTCGCAACCGAGCTCTCGTTCCTCCAGCGGATCCTCGACACCGTCTCGCTGACGAGCAGGCAGTGGGGCGTGTGTCTGCTCGGGCCGATCGTCTTCGTCGCGGTCGCAGAGCTCGCGAAGATCTTCGACCGGCGTGCCGAGCCCCGTGGCGCCGCGGTCGCAGCGGACGCGCGCGCGTGACGCGTTCCGGTGTGTCCGTGCCGAACGAGGGCCTGCGCGAGCACGCCGAGCGGCTGCTCACGGGCCACGTCGAGCGAGGCGCGCTGGCCCTCGCGTTCACCGAGAGCAGCGCGACGAGCGCCGAGGTTCTCGTCGAGGGCGAATCGTTCTATCCCCGCATGCTCGAGGACATCGCGGCGGCCGAGTCCACGATCCACATCAACCAGTTCGGCTTCCGCCCGGGCCTCGTCGGGGACGAGTTCGCCGAGGCGCTCCTCGCGAAGGCGTCGGCGGGAATCGCGGTGCGGCT
>DASSBI010000050.1:0-2519 GCA_035698965.1 Gaiella sp.
CGCGTCTCGACGATCCGGACGAGATCGCCGACCTTCGCCTCGCTGCGCTCGTCGTGCGCGTGGAACTTCACGCTCCGCCGCACGACCTTCTTGTACTTCGGGTGGGCCTTCACGACCGACACCTCGACGACGATGGTCTTCTCCATCGCGTCGGAGACGACCTTCCCCTGGCGCTCCTGCCTGCGTCCGCGCTCGTGCTCCGGCTTCTCGAGGCGCACCATCGGCTTCCGCTCTGTCGAGCGGCTGCGCTGCGGGCGGGTCTTCTTCGGCCGGAGCGCGCGGGGGAGCCGCTTGCGCTTCGGCTTCGGGCCCGTGGCGGGCGCAGCCTCCTCGGCGGCCGCCTCCTCGGCGGCGGGCTCTGCGTCGGTCTCGGCGGCAGCTTCGGCCTCCGCTTCGGCGGCGGGCTCGGCCTCGGCGGCAGGCTCCTGGGCGGCAGGCTCGGCCTCCTCGGTCGCCTCGGCGGCCGCGGGCGCCTCGTCTGCTTCCGCGGCAGGCTCCTCGGCGGGCGCCTCGTCGGCGGCCCCCTCGGGCACCTCCACGACCGGCTCCTCCGCAGGCGTCTCCGCGGCATCCTCGGCCGGGGTCTCCACCTGCTCGTCTTCGGTCGGCTCCTCGGCGCCTGCCGAGGCGCCCTTCACGTCTTTCTTGTCAGCCATGAGTCATCGTCCGTTCGTTCTTGATCGTCAGGATTCGCGCGATCTCCCGCTTCGCGTGGCGCAGGCGCGCGCTCGACTCGAGGGCGCCCGTCGCCGCCTGGAAGCGGATCTTGAAGAGCTCCTGGCGGCTCTCGCCGAGCTTCTGCTCGAGCTCCTCGTCGCTCATTGCCCGCAACTGCTCAGCTTTCAAAGAGATCAGCCTCCCGCTTCACGAACTTGGCCTTGATCGGCAGCTTCTGAGCGGCGAGGCGAAGCGCCTCCTTGGCGAGCGGCTCGGAGACGCCGGACAGCTCGAACATCACACGGCCGGGCTTCACGACCGCGACCCACCCCTCGGGCGAGCCCTTGCCGGAGCCCATTCGGGTCTCGGCCGGCTTCTTCGTGAACGGCTTGTCGGGAAAGAGGTTGATCCAGACCTTGCCGCCGCGGCGGATCTTGCGGGTCATCGCGATACGGGCAGCCTCGATCTGCCGGTTGGTGACCCAGCCGGTTTCGAGCGCTTTGATCCCGTAGTCGCCGTACTGCACGTCGGTCTGACCCTTCGCGTAGCCGGCGCGCCGCCCGCGGAACTGCTTGCGGTGCTTGGTCTTGCGCGGCATCAACATCAGGACTCGCCCTCCGTCGTCGTCTCGGGCGCAGTCGTCTCGGGCGCAGTCGTCTCGGGCGTGGTCGTCTCGGGCGCAGTCGTCTCGGGCGTAGTCGTCTCGGTCGGAGGCGTCTCGTCGACGGGCGGCGTCTGCGTCTCGGGCGCGGCTGCGCGCTCGCGCGCCGGCCCCCGGCCCTGTCCACCCCTGCCGCGGCCACCGGGCCGCCGGCGCTTCTGGACGAGCCCGAGGCCCTCGCGGTCCTGGCCGCGGCCCCGACCGCCCTCGCGGGAGGCGCCGAGCCCCTCGCTGTTCGAGCCGCGCCGACGGCGGGAGCCGTCGGCCTCGGTGATGCGCTCACGGCCGAGCGAGCCCTCGTAGCCCTCCGGCATGATCTCGCCCTTGTTGACCCAGACCTTGACGCCGATCCGGCCGTACGTCGTCTTCGCCTCGGCGAAGCCATAGTCGATGTCCGCGCGGATCGTGTGCAGCGGCACGCGGCCCTCCGTGTAGCGCTCGCTGCGGCTCATCTCGCCGCCGCCGAGCCGTCCGCCGCACTGGATCTTGATCCCCTGCGCGCCGGAGCGCATCGCCGACGCGAGCGAGCGCTTCATCGCCCGTCGGAACGCGACGCGGTTCTGGAGCTGCTCCGCGATCGACTGCGCGACGAGCTGCGCGTCGAGCTCGGGCCGCTTGATCTCGTTGATGTTGATGTGGACGCTCTTGCCGGTGATGGCATGGAGGTCCTTGCGGAGCGCGTCCACCTCCACGCCGGACTTTCCGATCACGATCCCGGGGCGAGCGGTGTAGATGTCGACCGTCACACGCTGCTTGTCCTTGCGGATCAGGATGTCCGACAACCCGGCATGCGCGAGCTTGCCGTTGATGTGGTCGCGGATCCGGATGTCCTCGAGCAGATAGTCGGCGAGCTCCTTCTTGCCGGTCCACCAGTTGGACTTCCAGTCGTGGATGACGCCGACGCGCAGACCGCCGGGATGCACCTTCTGGCCCATTAGGCGGGCACCTCCTGCTTCTTCTTGCGCGGGCGCGCCGTCTTCTTCTCGGCGGCGCCGGACGGCTTCTCGTTGGTCTCGGTCTCGGTCTCCGTCACGGGCGCCTCGGTCGTCTCCGGCGCGCGCGCCTTGCGCCCCGGGTCGCGGCGCGGGCGCTCGGCAACCGGCGCGACGACCACGGTGATGTGGCACGTGCGCTTGCGGATGCGGTTCACCCGGCCGCGCGCGCGTGCGCGCCACCGCTTCAGCGTCGGGCCCGCGGGGGC
>DASSBI010000051.1:0-4278 GCA_035698965.1 Gaiella sp.
TGCCGTCCGCCAGCTGTCCGGCCGGTACGTGCTGCGCACGGTCTCGACGTACGGCACGGGGCTGACGATGCCCCGGATCTCCACCTGGACGTGCGGCTCGACGGTCGGCTTGCGGGTGCCGCCGTCCTCCTCGCCCCAGACGAGGGTGACCTCGGTCCCGGGCTCGGCGTGCTCCTCGTCGAGGACGGCGAGCGTCAGCACCTTGCCCTCGTTGGCGCTGTAGCCGATCCAGGTCGAGACCCCGACCGTCTCGCCGTCGACCGTGACCCGGTCGTACGGGTGCATCGAATACACGGCCGAGGGCCAGTCGACGAACTTGGCCCGGTCCGTCCTCTGGAGCATCGTGCCGACGGTGCGGATGACGTCCTCGTCGTCGAGTGCGAGCGTGACCTTGTGACGGTGCCCGCCCTCGGCCAGCCGCTCGAGCGCCTCGCGTCCGATGAAGTCGTGGTCGAACTTGACGTAGCTGCCGTAGCCGAGGTCCCAGGGCGTGAAGTAGTAGTCCTCGATCGAATCGGAGACGAAGCTGCCGCCGACCGAGGCAGAGCCCTCGTAGCCGGTCGCAGGCAGCCATTCGCGGTAGGCGGTCAACGCATCGCCCGTGTAGACCGCGGGCAGCGGCGACGGGATCCAGCCCGACTCGAGGGTGTTGGACGAGTAGGCGCGGCCGCCGACCTGGCGCAGCCCGAAGTCCCGACCCGCCTCGACGATCGCTTCCCGCACCGGCGTCTCGTCGTCCCACGGCCCGAAGAGCTCCCACCCCGGCTGGCCGGCCATGCCGTGTCGCAGCGCGCGGACGGGCCTTCCGGCGATCGTCACGTCCCTCATATGGAAGAACTTGAGGTCCGGCGGTGGGCCGCCGAGCAGCTTCTCGATCACCTGCATGGCGTTCGGCCCCTGCACCTGGAAGCGGTACGAGCGGCGGCGGCCGTCGGTGCGCAGCGCCCAGCGCTGGTCGAGCTCGACGTCGACGTCGTAGCCGCCCGTCTCCGCGTGGTACGTGATCCAGTTGAGGGCCGGCGCGCGGCCGACGAGGTTGAACGTGTTCTCGGCGAGGTGGAAGAGGATCACGTCGCCGATCACGTAGCCCTCCGGCGTGCAGGGCACGAAGTGCTTGGCGCGGTCGACGCCGAAGCCCTCGAAGCTGTTCACGGCGAGGTGGGAGAGCAACGCCTGCGCGTCCGGGCCTCGGACCGCCAGATCGGCCATGTGGTACGACTGGTTGTAGAGCACGCACGTCTGCTGCCAGGCCTGCTGTTCGTCACGCCAGTTCGTGTACTCCGACGGCACGCCGGGGTAGACGTTCGGGCCTGCCTGCGAGTTGCGGAGCAGCTCGACCGTGTTCCCGGACGATCGCAGCAGGTCTTCGAGGCTTCTCTGGCTCATGGTGCTCCTTCCCTCGGGTGTCTAGCCGCCGCGGGCCTCGATCACACCGCGGCTCACGCTGTCGATGCGCGTCAGTGACCCCCGCTGGAGCGCGTCGGCCACGTTGAACAGGTGCCGGCGCATCGCGTCCTCGGCCTTCTCCGGCTCGTGCGCGATGACCGCCTCGACGATCGCCGCATGCTCGGCTTGGGACGCCGCCGGCCGGCCCGCGATCAGGATCGTCCGGTACTGGTATCGCACGGTCTGCGAGTTGAGGCCGTGGATCAGTCGTTGGGCCGTGCTGTGCCCGGACAGCTCGAGCAGCGTTGCGTGGAGGTCGGCGTTCGCGTCCGAGGCGCCGAGCAGGTCGCCCGACTCGAGCAGCGCTCGGTGCCGTGCCAGCGACTCCCGCAGCCGCTCCGCGCCGGCCTCGTCGACCCGTTCGGCGGTGAGACGCACCGCGAGCCCCTCGAGCACGGCGCGCGCCTGGAGGATCTCGATCGCCTCGCGGTCGGTCACCTGACGCACCCGCGCGCCTCGGTGCGGCTCGCGCACGACCAGCCCCTCCTGCTCGAGCCGGATCAGCGCGTTGCGTACCGCGGCCCTGGTCATGTCGAACGACGTGACGACGTCGGATTCGACGAGGCGGGAGTTCGGCGCGATCTCGCCGCGGACGATCGCCGCGCGCAGCTTCTCGTAGCTCGTCTCGGGCGCAGCCGGCCGGCTCAACTCGACTGCCCCGTGAAGAGGTCGGCGTGCTCGCCGAAGTAGCTCGAGATCAGGAGCTCGTGGTTCGCGCGGAGCTGCTCCGCCTCGCCGCGGAGGACGATCTCCCCGTGGGAGAGCACACAGCCGCGGTCGGCGATCGTCAGCGCGAGCTCGATGTGCTGCTCGACCAGCACGACGCCGCAGCCGCTCTCCTCCGCGTACCGGCGCACGACCGGCAGCAGGCTCTCGACGATGACCGGGGCGAGGCCGAGGCTGAGCTCGTCGAGGAGGAGGAGCCTCGGGTGGCGGGCGAGAGCCCGTCCCACGGCAAGCATCTGCTGCTCGCCGCCCGACAGCAGGCCGCAGCGCCGGTCGCGCAGTGGCTCGAGCGCAGGAAAGTACCGATACGCGACGGCGGAGTCGAGGCGCTCGCCCCGGTAGCCGAGCCGGAAGTGCTCGGCGACCGTGAGGCCGAAGAACAGACCGCGATTCTCCGGTACGTGCGCGATGCCGAGCTTCGCCCGCGCGCTCGGCTGCACGCGCGCCAAATCCTGCCCCTGAAAGCGGATCGCCCCCTGCATCGGACGCACGAGCCCGGACACGGCGCGGAGCGTGGTCGTCTTGCCGGCCCCGTTCGCTCCGAGGAGCGCGACGATCGCGCCGTCGACGACCTCGAGGTCGAGGTCGCGGACGACAGCGGCGTGGTCGTAGCCCGCCGTCAGGCCGTCGATCTCGAGCACCGCTGCGCTCACGTCGGTCGCCGTCCTGCCGCCCCAGAGTCTCCGCTCGCCGGCTTCGCGGCCTCCGCGCCGGCATCCGACTTGCCCAGGTATGCCCCCACGACGCGAGGATCGCGACGCACGTCGTCCGGCGGCCCTGCTGCGATCACCTCTCCGAACTCGAGCACGACGATACGGTCGCAGATGCTCATGACCAGGCCCATGTCGTGGTCGATCAGAAGCGTCGTCGTCCCGGCGTCCGCGATCCCGCGGAGCCGCTCACCGAGCTTCTCGCTCTCGTGCGTGTCGAGCCCGGCCGCCGGCTCGTCGAGGCACAGGAGGCGCGGACGCATGGCGATCGCGCGCGCGACGCCGACGAGCTTTCGTTGCCCCTGGGTCAGCTCGTCGGGGACCGCCTCGGCGATCGGCTCGAGGCCGAGCACCTCGAGGGCAGCGTCGGCCGCAGCGCTGTCTCCCGCCCGCCTTCCGACCAGCTCGGCCGCCAGTGCCAGGAAGGACGGGCGCTCGGCCGCGACGGTGAGGTTCTCTCGCACGGTCAGGTCGTCGAAGAGCTCGGTGCTCTGCCAGGTGCGAGCGAGGCCGCGCCGCGCGCGGACGTGCGGGGCCATCCCCGCGAGATCGCGCCCGTCGAGCTCGACGCGGCCCGTGGAGCGGACGAAGCCTGTGATGGCGTCGACGAACGTCGTCTTGCCCGCGCCGTTCGGCCCGATCAACCCGACCAGCTGGCCTTCCTCGACCGTGACGTCGACGTTCTCGACGGCGCGCACGCCGCCGAAGCGGACGGAGAGGCCGACGGCCTGCAGGACGGCGCTCACGACGCCGCGGCCCCGCCGCCGCGCCGTGCCGCGTGCGCCTGGGCCGTCCGGTAGAACGACCCGGCGACGCCCTCGGGATTCTGGATCAGCGTGACGATGAGCACGACTCCGCCGAAGAGCAGGAACCAGTTCCCCGAGAGGCCGAACCACGTGTCCATCGCGTAGGGAACGATGCCCTGCGCGGCGATCAGCCCCGCGAAGACCGCCCCCGAGACGAGCGTGATCCCGCCCGCGTAGGCGAACGCGATCAGGCTCAGTGCGAGCGGCACGCTGAAACGGTCGGCGCTCACCGACCCGAAGTTGTACGCGTAGAGCGTGCCCGCGACGCCGGCGATCAGCGCGCTGATCCCGAACGCGATCAACTTGACGTTGCGGACGTCGATGGCCGCGGCGGCGGCCGCCCGCTCGTTCGAGCGGACGGCGAGCATGCGGCGGCCGAGCGTGCCGCGGCGGAGGACGATGACCAGCAGGCAGAGGACGACCGTCGCCGCGAGCGCGACCCAGCCGAACACCGGGCTCGGCAGATTCCCGTCGAGGCCGCGGAACGACGCGTTCGGCCCGAGGTTGAGCCCGAAGATGCCCGGGTCGGGCACCGGAGAGCCGGTCGCGCCCCCACCCCAGGTCGGATTGATGAACCCGAAGTTGTAGAC
>DASSBI010000052.1:0-7778 GCA_035698965.1 Gaiella sp.
CGCGTCGCGAACGAGCGCGGCGTCGGCGCGATCCACGACAAGGACGGCTGGCTCGGCGCGCACGGGATCTTCGGCCGCATTCATGAGATGGGCGGGCTGACGGTGCGCGTCTGGCAGTCGCTTCCGGCGGAACACGTGGGCCGCCTCGCAGAGCTCGGCCTGCGCTCCCGGATCGGCGACGACTACCTCCGCCTCGGCTACCTGAAGACCTTCATGGACGGCACACTGGGCTCCCAGACCGCATGGATGCTGGACGGGAGCGGCGTCTGCATCACGAGCGGCGAGGAGCTCGCGGAGCTCGTCCGCGCCGCTGCCGCGGCGGGCTGGCCCGTGGCCGTGCATGCGATCGGCGACCGCGCGAATCGCGAGGCGCTCGACGCGTTCGAGGCGACGCGGGACGTGTGGCAGCCGCTCGGCCTCCGACAGCGGATCGAGCACGCGCAGTGCCTCGATCCCGCCGACCTTCCGCGCTTTGCCGAGCTCGGCGTCACGTGCTCCGTCCAGTTCAGCCATGCGCCGTCGGATCGCGACCTCGCCGAGCGATTCTGGGGCGACCGCCTCGACGGCACCTACGCGTTCGGGACGCTGCTCGCGAGCGGCGCCGTCGTCGCGAACGGATCCGATGCGCCGGTCGAGGAGCTCGACCCGCTCGCCGGGATAGCCGCGGGCGTGCTCCGCACGATCGACGAGCGCACCGCCTGGCGCGGCGACGACGCGGTGACCGTCGAGCAGGCGCTGCACGCGGCGACCGTTGCCCCCGCCTGGATCGCCGGCGACGAGCGCCGACGCGGAAAGCTGCTGCCCGGGTACCTCGCCGACCTCGTCGTCCTCGACCGCGACCCGGTCACCATCCCTCCGGACGAGCTGCCGGACGTGCAGGTCGTCGCGACGATGGTCGGCGGCCGCTGGGTCCACAACCCGCCGCCGTGGGATTGAGCCGGCGAAGCGCCGGGTACGGTTCCCGCGTGCGCACCGCCTCCGCCCTGGTCGCCGCGCTGGTCGCGTGCGCGCTCCTCGCCGGCGCCGCCTCGGGCGCAGGCTCGGCGCGTCCGCGAGTGACGCTGTTCGGCGACTCGGTGGCGGCCGCGATCGCCTACCAGTCGACCGCCCGGAAGACCCTCGCCCGGGGCCTCGATCTGCAGATCGACGCGAAGGTGTGCCGGCGGCTCGCCGAGACGGGCTGCCCGTACAAGGGCGACCGGCCGCCGAGCGTCCTCTCGCTCGTGACGCAGCCGGCGAAGCCGCTCGGCAGCGTCGTCGTGATCGACGTGGGCTACAACGACCCGCCCGCCGAGTACGGCGACGACGTCGACCGCGTCATGCAGGCGCTCGTCCGCCAGGGCGTCACCACCGTGATCTGGGTCACGATGCAGGAGAAGCGCCCGCTCTACCGCGCGACGAATGCGGCGATTCGCGCTGCGGCGAAGCGCTGGCCGCAGATCCAGATCGCCGACTGGGACGACGCGAGCTCCGCAGAGCCGAAGTGGTTCGTCGGCGACGGCCTCCACCTCTCGTCGGCGGGGGCAGTGGGTCTCGCGAAGTTTCTCCGCCCGCTCCTCCTCGCGTGGACCTGCACCGCGCAGTGTCAACGGCGGATCGCCCAGCCGTCGGACTGACGACGCGGCGATGGAAACCGCGCCCGTGGCCCGTACACTTCGTGACATGGCCGCATCCGCCGATACCGCGAGGACGATGCTGCCGGTGCATCAGGCCGGGCAGTGCTCGGTGGCCGCGACGGGCGAGATCGTCGGGTCGAAGTGGACGGTGCTGATCGTCCACGACCTCTCGGAAGGCCCGCGCCGGTTCACGGCGCTCGAGCACGCGTGCGCCGGCATCAGCCCGAGGACGCTGGCCGAGCGGCTGCGCTGGCTCGAGGCGGAAGGCATCGTCGTCCGCCGCAGCTACGCCGAGTCGCCGCCCCGCGTCGAGTACGAGCTGACGGAGAAGGGCGACGCGCTGAAGCCGATCATCGACGAGATGCGCCGCTTCGGCCACGACTGGCTCGGCTGCGACGTGCACTCCGCCTAGGGGACAGGTTGGGGACTGACCCCGACCACAGGCGGACCAGCTCGACGCACGTCGCCGCCGCAGCGGCCATGTCCTGGACGGACGCCCACTCGCGCACCGAGTGGTAGTGCTGCCCGCCGGTGAAGAGGTTCGGGGTCGGCAGGCCCTTCTCGGTCAGCCGCGCACCGTCGGTGCCGCCGCGGATGATGCTGTGCACCGGCTCGACGCCGGCCCGGCGGATCGCCTCCTCGGCGGCCTCGATGATCTCCGGATGTCTGTCGAGCGCAGTGCGCATGTTCCGGTACTGCTCCTCGACGACGAGCTCGAAAGAGGCATGCGGCTCGCGCCCGACGACCTCGGCGGCAATCCCGCGCACGAGCTCGACGTGCTCCTCGAGCTTTGCGTCGTCGTGGTCGCGCGCGATGAACCAGAGGGTCGCTCGCGACGCGGTGCCGGTGAGTCGCTCGGGATGGACGAAGCCCTCGCGGTCCTCCGTCGTCTCCGGTGAGAGGCGTTCGCGCGGCAGCGCGGCGATCACGTCGGCCAGGAGCTTGAGGGCGTTCACGAGGCGCCCCTTCGCCGTGCCGGGATGCACGCCGACACCGGTGACCGTGAGAACGAGCTGGTAGGCGGAGAACGTCTCCGTCTCGACCTCTCCCAGCCCGGACCCGTCGAACGTGTACGCGAAGTCGGCGCCGAAGGCGGCGAGGTCGAAGTGGTCGGTGCCGCGCCCGACCTCCTCGTCGACGGTGAACGCGATCCGCGCCGTCGCGCGCGGGCCGTCCTCGAGGAGGAGCCTCCGCGCCGCCGTGACGATGATGGCGACGCCGGCCTTGTCGTCGGCGCCGAGCAGCGTGGTGCCGTCGCTCGTCACGAGGTCGTGGCCGCGCTTCTCCGCCAGGCCCGGCATGTCCTCGGGGTCGAGCACCTGCGCGGCGTCGCCCGGGAGCACGATCGGCTCGCCCGCCCAGGCGCGGTGGACGATCGGGTCGACCCCCGCGCCGGGCGCTGCGGGTGACGTGTCGACGTGCGCGATCAGCCCGACGGTCGGCGCCCCAGCCGCGCTCTCGGGGATGCCGGGAACCGTCGCGAACACATATCCCGGCTCCGTCAGCTCGACGTCGTCGAGGCCGATCTCCCGGAGCTCCTCGACGAGCAGGCGCGAGAGATCGAGCTGCTTCTCGGTCGACGGGTACGTCGTCGAGGTCGGGTCGGACTGCGTATCCACCACGACGTAGCGCAGGAAGCGCTCGAGTACCTCCTCGGCGAGCTCCTCCGCGAGAGGGCTCGAATAGCGAGCGTCAGCCAAGCTCGCCGAACCGGCGGAGCACCTCGACCGTCGTCTCGAGCCCTTCGCGCAGGGCCGCGACCGGGATGTGCTCGTTCGGGGAGTGCATCTGGGCCGTCGGACGCGCGAAGCCGGTGACGATCGCAGGCACGCCGCGCGCGACGAGGGAGGCCACGACCGGGATCGAGCCACCCGAGCGGACGAGCACGGGACGGACGCCGAGCACGTGCTCGAACGCGTCCTGCGCGAGGACGATCGCGGGCGCCTCGGGGTCGACATACCCTGGCTCGCCCGTCGACCAGAGCTCCACGTCGACCGCCGCGCCCTCGGGGGCGGCCTCGCGGAGCAGCCGCTCGAAGACGGGAGCCATCGCGGCTGTCGTCTGTCCCGGCGCCAGCCGCATCGAGACGTTCGCGACGGCTTCGACGGGGAGCACCGTCTTCTGAAGGCGCGGCGAGCCGCTCTCGATGCCGTTGACCGTCACCGACGGCTCGGCCGTCGTCCGCAGACGGAACTCGTCTGCGGCGCCCGCGTCGTTCGGGCGCGCGCCGTCGGACTCCAGCTCCTCGGCCCCCGGCGGCAGCGCGCTCCACCCGGCGAGCTCCTCCTCGGTGGGCGCCACGACTCCGGCCCGGAGCGGCTCGGGCAGGCGTCCGTCCGGGCCGGGAAGCACGGCGGCGAGCATCTGCACGAGCGCGTGCGTCGCGGTGAGCGCAGCGCCCCCGTACAGCCCGGAGTGGAGATCGCGCTCGCCGGTGCGGACGGTGACGTGGAAGTAGCACATGCCGCGGAGCGCGGTACAGAACGAGGGCAGGGTCTCGGTCGCATACCCCCCGTCGAGCACCAGTGCCACGTCGCCGGGATGCGCGTCTTCGTCGACCCACTCGATGATCGAGCGACCGCCGACCTCCTCCTCCGCGTCGATCGCAAAGCGCACGTTCACCGGCAGCTCGCCGGCGGCGGCGAGGAGGCGCGTCGCCTCGAGCAGCATGTAGAGGTGCGCCTTGTCGTCGGCGACGCCGCGGGCGACGAGGGAGCCGTTCCGCTCGACGAGCGCCCACGGGTCGGACTCCCAGAGCTCGAGCGGGTCGGGCGGCTGGACGTCGAGGTGCGCGTAGGCGAGGACCGTCGGCGCTCCTGCGCCCGCCGACGCCGCGACCCGGCCGATGACGAGCGGCCGCTCCCCGCGCTCCTGGATCTCTGCCTCGCCTCCGGCGGCGCGGATGCGCTCCGCGACCCAGTCCGCGGCCCGGCGAATGTCGTCGGCGTGCACCGGGTCGGCGCTGACAGACGGGATTGCGATCAGGTCTGCGAGCTCGGCGACCAGCGTCTCATCCGGCGGGATGACCACATGGGCGATCCTAGCCACGCCGCCCTGGTGTCGGACTTCAGTGCGACACACACGCGAAGCGCCGGCGATCGGCCCCCTGGTGTCCGACTTAAAGTCGGACACCAGCCGCGCAGCACCCCGCTCAGGCCACGTCGCGGACTGCGGCCGCGTCGGCGAGGGCGCGCAGCTTCTTCAGGCTCTGGTGCTCGATCTGGCGGATGCGCTCCCGCGTGACGTTGAACGCGCGGCCCACCTCGTCGAGCGTGCGCGGCTGCTGGCCGTCGAGCCCGTAGCGAAGCTCGAGCACCTGGCGCTCGCGCGGCGACAGCGCGCCGAGGATCGAGCGCAGCGCCTCGCGGCGCATCGTCACCTCGGCCGCCTCGTCCGGCAGCGGCTCGGACTCGTCCGTGAGGAAGTGGCCGAACTCCGACTCCTCCTCGTCGCCGACCGGCTTCTCGAGCGAGACGGGGGTCTGCGCGCTCCGCTTGATCTGCTCGACCTCCTCGACGGGCAGGTCGAGGTCGACGGCGATCTCGAGCGCGGTCGGCTCGCGGGCGAGCTCGGCGCGGAGCTTGCGCTCCGAGCGGCTGATCTTGTTGAGCTTCTCGACGACGTGGACGGGCATGCGGATCGTCCGTCCCTTGTCGGCGATCGCCCGCGCCACCGCCTGGCGGATCCACCATGTCGCGTAGGTCGAAAACTTGAACCCCTTGCGCCAGTCGAACTTCTCCGCGGCGCGGACGAGGCCGATCGTCCCCTCCTGGATCAGGTCGAGGAAAGGGAGGCCCTGGTTGCGGTAGCGCTTCGCGATCGAGACGACGAGACGAAGGTTCGCCTCGACCATCGCCTGCTTGGCCGAGTGGTCGCCCGCCTCGATCCGCTTCGCGAGCTCGACCTCCTGCGCTGCCGTGAGCAGCGGAACCTTGCCGATGTCCTTGAGGAAGAGCTGCAGGGTGTCGGTCGAGATCTCCGGCTCGCTCGCCTCCCAGGCACGCTCGGCCGCGGCCTCGGCCTCGGCCTCCGCCTCCGGTGCGACGACCTCGATCTGCTCCTCGTCGAGCGCGTCGTAGAACGCGTCGATCTGCGCCGCGTCGAGATCGAGCTCGTCGAGGGCGAGGGCCACCTCGTCCGCGTCCAGGCGCCCTTGCGCCCGCCCCGACTCGAGGAGCGCCTTGCCCTCCTCGGAGACCAGAACCACGTCCGGCGCCGCCGCCGCCGGCCGTTCTGCTTCGTTGCGCGCTGCGCTCAGGACCGCCCCTTCCGTCGCGTAGTTCGATACGGTAGCCACGAAGTCTGCGCGCCGCCAATAATCCGGGCCTGCATCAGACGCCCGCTCTGTCGAGCGTGTCGAGGTACTTCTGCGCCTCGCCCGCGAGCGGCGATCCGGGCTCGACGGTCGTCGCACGGACGAGTTGGGTCCGGGCCTCCTTCACCTCGCCCGACCAGAGGAGGAGCAGGCCGAGATGAAACCGCACCGTCGCCTTGTCCGGGAAGCGCCGCGTAAGCGGGCCGAGACGCGAGAAGGCATCCGCCGGGCGCGCCTTGTCGAACCGACCGACGGCGGCCGCGACCTGCGCCTCCGCGTCGCCAGGTGCCTCCCGCGCGGCCTGCGAGAAGACCCGCTCCGCCGAGCGCTGCATGCCGAGCCGTTGCAGCGCGACGCCGTACAGGAGCTTGCCGTCGACCGTCTGCTGCGCGCCGCGCCGGAGCAGGTCGAGCTGCTGCGACGGCGTCAGGCCCTCGAGCGCGCTCGGCAGCGGCGCTGTCGTGACGAAGATCGGCAGGCCCTTCGCGTACTCGGGGTGCAGCAGGTTGCCCGCGACGACGGCGTAGGCGGTGTCGGGCTGCGAGGCCGCGGCGGCGCGCCATGCGTCGCGTGCGCCCGAGAGGCCGGACCAGAAGAGCGCGACGCCGAGGTTGAGCTGGACGACGGCGTCCTGCGCGTGGAGCCCCGCGAGACGGTTCATCCGGTCGACCGTGCCGTCCGGCCAGGACGCGAATGCCTGCCCGACGCGGCCCTCCAGCGAGTCGATGCGCGCGAACGCCCGGCCTGCCTGTGCCCGCTTTCCCGCCGCGTAGAGCCGCTCGGCGCGGCGTATCGCGACAGCCTGCGGGTCGTTCCGGATCCCGAGCTCGAAGGTCAGAGGAGGCGCTCCCTTCCGCGCCTTCGGCGCCGGAGCGGCACGCTCCACCGGGTCGGTCTGCAGCGCGACGACCCCCACGACGACGGCCACTGCGATGACTGCGGCCGCGGCGGTGACGGCGACGACCCGGGCGAACGGCGACACTGCGCCACGGTAGCCGCGGACGACCCGACGCGGGTCGCCCGCGGGCACCGCTTCCCCCAGCGAGCTGCCACACCATCCGGACGAGCGACGGGCTCGCAATCTTCCACGCGCGCATGCGTCGCGCCGCTATATTCGGGAAAGTAATGCCGACCTATCGTGAGCTCCTGGCGGCCGCGCGCGCCGAGATCGACGAGATCTCGACGCCCGAGGCGCGCGCACTGCTCGACCGCGACGGCGGCGACGCTCCGCTCTTCGTCGACGTCCGGCCGCGCGACGAGTGGGACGAGGGCCACCTCCCCGGGGCGCTGCACCTGCCGCGGAACAACCTCGAGTCGCGTGTCGAGGCGCTGATTCCCGACAAGTCGCGCGCGCTCGTCGTCTACTGCGAGAGCGGCACGCGCTCGGCGTTCGCGGCCAAGTCGCTGCAGGACCTCGGTTACGTGAACGCAGTCAACCTCTCGGACGGCTTCGCGGGCTGGAAGCGGAACGGCTACGACTTCGTCATCCCGACGGCGCTGACGCCCGCGCAGCGGGCGCGGTACTCCCGGCACCTCCTGATCCCGGAGGTCGGCGAGGAGGGCCAGCAGCGCCTGCTCCAGTCACGCATCCTCCTGATCGGCGCCGGCGGCCTCGGCTCGCCCGCCTCGCTCTATCTCGCCGCCGCCGGCGTCGGGACGATCGGGATCATCGACGCCGACGTCGTCGACGACTCGAACCTCCAGCGGCAGATCGTCCACTCGACGGAGCGCCTCGGCGAGCCGAAGGTCGAGTCCGCGAAGCGGACGGTCGAGGCCCTGAATCCGGACGTGACGGTCGTCCCGTTCCAGGAGCGGCTCGACTCGGAGAACGTCGAGCGGATCCTCGC
>DASSBI010000053.1:0-3035 GCA_035698965.1 Gaiella sp.
GGAGGCGGCTCGGACCGTCGTTGCGGCCGGCCCGGAGGTCGCCTTTACCCGACGACAACGCTGGCTTCACCGGGAGTTCCCTTGCGCTCACGTCTCGCACGGATCTCGCTGCTTCTCTGGAGAGATCCATGATTTTCCACGTGCAAAGGAGCACAGAATGAGCGAGACTGGAAGTACTCCGAACGGGCGGCCGCGCCGGGCGCGGATCGCCGTCCCGTTCGCCGTCGGAGCGATCGCCGGCGCGACCGTCATCGGCGGCGTCGCGCTGGTGGCGCACGACGACGGGTCGGGCGTCGGGGTCGGAGCGCTTGCCGCCGCGACGCCCGGAACGGCCATCGCCTCGAAGGCCAAGTCGCTCTCGGCGGAGCAGATCTACCGCCTCGACAGCCCCGGCGTCGTCGACATCAGCGTCACGACCGGCGCCGGCTCGCAGAACGGCGTCTCGCCGTTCGGCCCGGGCGGTGGCAGCGCGCAGGCGGAGGGCACCGGGTTCGTCTACGACACGTCCGGGAACATCGTCACGGCGAGCCACGTCGTCGACGGCGCGACCGCGATCCAGGTGCGCTTCGAGGACGGCTCTGTCGCGAAGGCGACCCTCGTCGGGACGGATCCGTCGAGCGACACCGCGGTCATCAAGGTCAGCGTTGCGTCGTCGAAGCTCGAGCCGCTCGCACTCGCGGACTCGAGCGACGTCCAGCCGGGGCAGGGCGCGGTCGCGATCGGCAGCCCGTTCGGCTACGAGGAGAGCATCACCGCCGGCATCGTGAGCGCGGTCGACCGCTCCATCGAGGCGCCGAACGGCTACTCGATCTCGAACGCCATCCAGACGGACGCGCCGATCAACCACGGCAACTCCGGCGGTCCGCTGATCGACGCCAGCGGCAAGGTGATCGGCGTCAACGTGCAGATCGCCGCGGACGACTCCGCCGGCAGCAGCCAGAACGCGGGTGTCGGGTTCGCCGTGCCGTCCAGCACCGTGAAGCGCGTCGTCGACGATCTCGTCGCCGGCCGGACGGTGCGGCACGCCTACCTGGGCGTCTCGATCGGCACGAACGCGAACGGCACCGGCGCGGTCGTCGGCACCGTCCGGGCGGGCGGCCCCGCCGCCGCGGGGGGCGTCAAGTCCGGGGACGTCGTCGTCTCCGTGAACGGCAAGCCGATCGCGAGCGCGAACGAGCTGACCTCGGCGATCGGGGCACTCCAGCCCGGTGACAAGGCGACGCTCAAGGTGCAGCGCGGAGGCTCGACCCTCACGCTGACCGTGACGCTCGCAACGCGCCCGGCGACGGCTCCCACGGCCTGACGCTTCGCGGATCCGGTGATGGGGCCAACCGGTGCCCCATCACCGGGCCGCAATACTCCGGCGAGATGAACGCGGCTTCGTGCTCACATCTCGACCAGGTGACGATCCTCGAGCCGACCGGACCGGTCGCCGGATGCGAGGAATGCCTGAAGACCGGCAGCCGGTGGGTGCACCTGCGCATGTGCCAGACGTGCGCGAAGACCTCCTGCTGCGACTCCTCTCCCAACCGGCACGCGAGCCGTCACGCGGCCGAGGAGGGACATCCGGTCGCCCGCTCGGTCGAGCCCGGAGAGGACTGGAGCTGGTGCTACGTCGACGAGGTGATGTTCGTCCTGACCTCGGGCTAGCGCGGCTCCGCTCCGTTGGGCAGCGCCGCCGCCTCGGCGGAGCGTGTCGTCGGAGACCCGCTGCCGCACCCGTAGGCGTACGGATGGTTGAACGCATGGAGCGCGCGAGCCGGGTCGACCGCGATGCGAAATGCCTCGTTCGTCCGCGCGTCCTCGAGCGCGACGTAGACCTTGCCGCTGCGCGCGCTCCAGAGGAGCGTCACGTCGAAGCCGTCGCCGCGGCGCTGATCCAGCTCACGAAGCTCGGAATGCTCTGCGTGCGTCTCCATCGCAATCCTCCTCGGTCGTCGGCTTGCAGCGTGTCCTCTCGAGCCTGCCACGCAGCTCGTTCAGGGACACGGCGGTCTGCCGACGTCCGAGGGTGCGGGAAACCGGCGGATTCGTCAGTCCCCGACGAGCTCGCGGAACGCGGGCTCCTCGCGGATCGCGTCGAGGTCGGTGTCGCCCTTCGCGAAGCCCCGGAAGAAGTCGGAACCCTCGATCGCCGCTCGGAGGTGCTCGAGCGCCTCGGTCCGGCGGCCGGTGAGGCTCTCGACACAGGCGAGGTTGTAGGCGAGGAGCGGGTACTGGGGATTGTCGGCGACGAGCGGCGTCAGCGCCTCGACGACGGCCTCGTGCTCGCCCGCCTCGTAGCGGGGCCGGATGGGCGACCAGAGCTCCCAGCCGACCGCCTCGTACGGCTTGCCCGCCGTCGCCCCGACGGCGACGATCGTCGTGCCCGCCTCCTCCGCGAACGCCGTCCGCTTGGCCTCTGGCTCGACGAAGACGAACGTCCCCGCCGCCGCGTCGACCGGCTCGCCGTCGAGCTCGAAGCGCGCCCGCCCTGCGAGGACGAGATACAGCTCCTCGTTGCGGTCGCCCGTGTCGTTGTCCGCCTCGTCGTGCTCGTTCAGGATGCGGTCGCCGACCTCCTTCCCCGTCCACGCCGTGACGCCGAACGCCGTGATGCCGAGGTGGTGGCGGACCGCCCGATACGGCTCCCGCCCGTCGTCGATCTCCTCCATCTCGTCGAGGCGTGCGATGCGGTAGTTGCCCATCGAGTCTTCTCCTTCTTCGCGGCGCGGACCGGGTAGAGGATGCCATCGACGGACCGCTCAGCCCGGCGGCAACGGGAACCGGACGTGCATGTGGTTCTCGTGGCTCGGATACGGAACGACCACGCCGGACGGGCCGGAGAGCCCCGCCGAGAACCCGACGAACACCATGTGCGCCCCGGCCGCGACGAACCGGTCGAGAAGATCCTGCGCGAGCCGGTGGTCGATCTGGCTCGTCGCGATCGGCGCGCTCAGGTGCCCGTCGCGACGCGGGTAGTAGACGTCGACGTCGAGCCCGTTCTGGTGCGAGGCGTGCTGGTCGAGCGGGCCGCCGCCGCGGCGGCTGATGTC
>DASSBI010000054.1:0-3144 GCA_035698965.1 Gaiella sp.
CGTCTCGGACACCTCCCGGGCCGTCTCGTCCGCGGAGAAGACGAGCGTCACCGGACGGCCGAAGACACGCTGGAAGATCGGCCGGATGATCGGGTAGTGCGTGCAGCCGAGGATGACGGTGTCGACGCCCGCGTCGCGGAGTGGCGCGGCGACCTCGCGGACGGCCTCGGTCGTCTCGTCGCCGAAGGGATCGGGGCCCTCGATGAGCGGCACGAGGCGCGGGCACGGGACGGAGACCACCTCGACGCTCGCGTCGTGCGCATGGACGAGGTCCTCGTACCGCCCGCTCGCGACGGTCGCCTCGGTCGCGAGCAGCCCGACGCGCCGGTTGCGGGTCGCGAGGGCCGCGGCGTGCGCCTCCGGTTGGAGGACACCGACGACCGGAACGTCCAGCGCCCGCTGGAGATCGGGGAGGCCGGCCGCGGTCGCGGTGTTGCAGGCGACGACCACGAGCTTGACGCCCTCCTCCTGGAGATGTCGCCCGACCTCGAGCGCGAAGCGGCGCACCTCCGCGAGCGGGCGGGGGCCGTACGGCAGCCGGGCGTTGTCGCCGAGGTACACCGCGTCCTCGTGGGGCAGCGTGACGAGCAGCTCGTGGAGGACGGTGAGGCCGCCCACGCCCGAGTCGAAGACGCCGATCGGCCGTGCGTCCATCGCGCGGATGATACGGGCGTCGCTCCACACCGACGCCTTACAGACGTCGGCTACCGTGGCCGCCGTGACCGCGCCCGCCGCACGCGTGTTGCTCTTCCTGCTCGCAGCCGTGGCGGCGGCGCTCGTCGCCTCCGGCCCCGCGGGCGCGTTCTCCAAGGAGGACGTGACGATCACGTCCGCGGACGGGACGGCGCTCGCCGCGACGCTGACCCTGCCCGACGGCGCGGCTCCCGCGGGCGGCTGGCCCGCGGTGATCTTCATGCACGGCCTCGGCGGCAACCGCTCGAGCACGCTCACGGTCGCCCAGCAGATGGGCGTCGGCGACCGCTTTGCCGTGCTCGCCTACGACGCACGCGGCCATGGGCAGTCGGGCGGGCTGATCGGGATAGACGGCCCCAGGGAGATCGCCGACGTGAAGGCGGTCTTCGCCTGGCTGCGCGACCGGCCGGACGTCTCCGACACCCGGATCGGCGGCTGGGGCGTCTCCTACGGCGGCGGCGCGGCGTGGAACTCGCTCGCGGCGGGCGTCCCGTGGGCTGCGCTCGAGATCTCGATGAGCTGGGTCGACCTCCGCGACGCCCTCCTCCCGCAGGGGCTCGCGAAGACCGGGGTGATCGCAGGCTTTCTCGGCTCGCTCGACCCGAAGCGCATCGATCCAGAGGTGCTCGCGATCCGGGACGCCGCCTACGCCGGGACGATCGCCCCGGTCCTGCCGTTCGCGGCCGCGCGCTCGTCGCTGCCCGCCCTGAAAGGCGTCAAGACGCCGGTCTTCATGATGCAGGGCCGCCGCGACTTCGCCTTCGGCATGGAGCACGCGCTGAACGCCTATCGCGCGCTCGCCGGGCCGAAGGAGCTGTGGTTCGGGCTCAGCGGCCACGCCCCGTCGCCCGGCGTCGCAGCCGATACGCCGGCGATGCTCGCCGAGGGCGCCCGCTGGTTCGACCGGTACGTCGGCGGCAAGACCGCGGTCACGTTCGGCAAGCCCGTCGCGATCTCGCCCGAGAGCTGGAAGGGGCAACCGGTCCGGTTCTCGGGGCCGCCCAGGGTCCTGACGACGAAGACCGCGTTCGCGGCCAAGACGGCGTTCGGACAGTCCGGGAAGCTGCAACGGACGCTGCCGCGCCTCACGCGCCCGACCGAGGTGTTCGGCTCGCCGGTCGTCCAGGTGAGCGCGAACGCGACGGGCGGGTGGCCGCGCATCGTCGCCGTCTTGAGCGCACGCACGCCGGCCGGAAAGGAGATCGTCGTCGCAGGCGGCGGCGTGCCGGCGAAGGCCGGGAAGCGCACGTACCGGATCGTGCTCTCGAACCAGGCGACGTTCCTGCCGAAGGGCTCGAAGCTGACGGTGACGATCGCCTCGTCGTCGCTCGCCCAGAATCCCGGCAACCTGCTCTACCTCGACCTACCGTTCCCGTCCACTGCGCGTCTCACGGTCACCGGCGGCTCGCTTCGGCTTCCGCAGCTGGCGACGCCGGTCTCCCGATGAGGCGCGCGCTCGCGGTAGCGGCCGCGGTCGCGCTCGGCGCCGCCGCCGCCGCAGGTGCCTCGACGGGCGCCGACCCCGGCGTCACGCCGACCTCCGTGCTCATCGGCGGCACCGTCCCGCTCTCCGGCGAGGCCGCCGCGTTCGGCACCGTCGCACCCGGAGCGAAGGCGTACTTCGACTGGGTCAACTCGAAGGGAGGCGTCAACGGGAGGAAGATCGAGTACCGCTACTACGACGACTCCTACAACCCCGCGCAGACCGTCCAGCTGACGCGGAAGCTGGTCGAGCAGGACCAGGTATTCGCGATCTTCAACGCGGTCGGCACCGCGAACAACCTCGCGATCCGCGACTACCTGAACGCGCAGAACGTGCCGCAGCTCTTCGCCGGGGACGGCTCGCAGGCCCTCGGCGGCGCGTCGGCGCGCTACCCGTGGACGGTCGGCTTCCTTCCGAGCTACCGTGGAGAGGGCGCGGTCGACGGGCGCGACCTCGTCGCGACGCGGCCGAAGGCAAAGGTCGCGGTGCTGCTCGAGAACACCGAACTCGGCAAGGACATGACGCGCGGCCTGTCCCGTGCGATCGCAGGCAAGGGACCGAAGATCGTCGCCTCGGAGCCGTACGAGCTGACGTCGACGGACGTCGTCGCCCAGGTCGCGAAACTGAAGGCCTCAGGCGCGGACACGCTCATGCTCTTCGCGACGCCGAAGTTCATGATCCAGGCGATCGTCGCAGCGAAGAAGCTCGCGTGGAAGCCGCAGCTCTATCTCGCTTCCGTGTCGATCGAGCCGACGGTCATGGCGATCGCGCGCGCGAACGCACCGGACCTCACCCGCGGCGCACGCGCGATCGCGTTCGTCAAGAACCCGAACGACCCGGTCTGGCGAAAGGACCCGAGCGTTGCGCTCTACAAGTCGATCCTGAAGCGCTTCGCCCCGTCGGCGAAGTGGACGGACGTCTACAACTGGTACGGCATGACCGTCGCCTGGACGATGGTCGACACGCTG
>DASSBI010000055.1:0-11182 GCA_035698965.1 Gaiella sp.
GATCGGGTACGTGGGCGACTCGGGCGACGCCGAGGGCAACCACCATCTCCACTTCGAGGTGCATCCGAAGGACGGCGCCGCCGTGAACCCGTTCCCGTACCTGAACGCGGGCGAGCGGCTGCTCTTCCCGGCGCGGCTCGGAACGCAGTTCTCGCTCGGGTTGCGCGGGACGCCGGTGGCCGCAGGCGCCGGGACGCTCGAGCTCGCGGTGACGTCGGTGCGCTGGTGGCCCGGCGGCCAGTGGACGCCCGTCGTCGGCACGCGGTCGGTCAAGGTCGCGCTCGCGTCGAGTGCGGCGGTGGACTCCACGCTCGTCGGCGCGTTGAGCCGCCCGGAGCTCCGCACGCTCCAGGCGAAGACCGCTCCGGTCCCGACGGTGACCGCCTACACCAAGCAGGCCCGCGTGACCCCGGAAGCGCTGCGCGGCGCCGAGGGCGCGCTCGTCGTCGCGCGCGTCACGCGTCCCGGCGGCACGACCGTCGCGGTCGGCCCCGCCGACCAGGCCGAGCCGGTTCCGGTCGACGATGACGACACGGACGCGCCCCCGCCGGGCGTGGACGACCACCGCTCGGGTATCTGAGAGGCAGCGGGTGACGCGCTATGCGGCCGCGAGCGCGCCGCGGAGGAAGTCGACGATCGCGCTCGTCGGCGCCCCCGGCGTGAAGACCTCGGCGACGCCGAGCCGCTT
Source organism: Gaiella sp. (assembly GCA_035698965.1). Lineage (GTDB taxonomy): Bacteria > Actinomycetota > Thermoleophilia > Gaiellales > Gaiellaceae > Gaiella. Next base: position 689 of record DASSBI010000055.1, read on the forward strand.
CAGCTCGTCCGCGTCCTCGACCGGGATCGTGCCCCCGACGACGACCAGCACGTCGTCGGCGTCGTTCGCCCGAAGTCCCTCTACGATCCGCGGCACCAGCGTCATGTGTGCCCCCGAGAGAATCGAGATGCCGACCGCGTCCGCGTCCTCCTGGATCGCGGTCTCGACGATCTGCTCCGGCGTCTGGTGGAGGCCCGTGTAGATGACCTCCATCCCCGCGTCGCGCAGCGACCGCGCGATGATCTTCGCCCCCCGGTCATGCCCGTCGAGCCCCGGCTTCGCGATCACGACCCGAATCGTCCGCTCCACGCGGTCAGTATAGGAACGTGCGCCTCATCGTCATCGGGTCGTCCCCGGCCTGGCCGAACGCGGGAGGCGCTCACTCGGGATACGTCGTCGAGAGCGACGGGCGCCGTCTCCTGCTCGACTGCGGGCCGGGCGTGCTGGGGCGACTCCGCGAGGCCGAGCCGTGGCCCGGCATCGAGGCGATCGCGATCACGCACTTCCACCTCGACCACTGGGGCGACCTCGTGCCCTGGGTCTGGGGCAGCTTCTACAGGCGCGGGCACGACGACACGCGACCGGAGCTCTGGGTCTACCGCGGCGGTCGCGCCTTCCTCGAGGAGCTGGGCTCCCGGCTCGGGTTCCCCGACATGTTCGAGCGGACGTTCGTCGTCCGCGAGTACGACGCCGAGACGGGATTCACGACGGCGGCAGGCCTCGACGTCCTGCCGGTGCGGCTCCCGCACTACCGGCTCGAGACCTACGGCTTCCGCGTGTCGAACGGCGCCACGACGCTCGCCTACACGGGCGACACGGGCCCGAGCGAGCGGATCGCCGACCTTGCCCGCGACGCCGACCTACTCGTCTGCGAGGCGACGCTCGAGCACGGCGACGCCGACGGCGAGCCCCGCGGCCACCTGAGCGCAGAGGAGGCGCTCGCCGCCTACGCCGCCTCCGGCGCCCACCGTCTGCTCCTCACCCACCGCCCGTCGGAGCTCCCACCCCCCGACGGCGTCCTCCTCGCCTACGACGGCATGGCGCTCGAGGTCTAGCTTGGGGTCGGTTGGTGTCCGACTTAAAGTCGGACACCAGACGAAGCTGGCTGCACGTCAGGGCCAGACGACAGGTGGGGCCCTGTCGGCGATGTCGAATCGCTTGACGGGCACCGCGGCGCCAACGGGACTCTCGACCGCTCTGAGCGCATGCCATAGCCCGCGTTCATCGAGGCGTCGACCGGCGATGTTCGCCGCAGCGGCGTCGATCACCTCCGCGTAGCACCGCCTCGCCTCCGACGGCGTCGACCCGAACATTCGAAGGAGCCGCTCTTCCCCGGGTGCGAACGCCCCCGGGTCACCCTCGGCCGTTGTCCGGTACGAGGACCAGCGCCACTCGCGAGGGTGTGCGCAGAGACCGGCCGCCACGGGATTGAGCACGACGTAGAGGCAGGCGCGAAACAGCCATGCGTCGTCATCGACGACCCGCGACCAGTAGTGCGGCTTGAAGACCGAGCCGGACGTTCGGTGCCGAACGTTGAGCCACCGGGAGTGTCCGCCCAGCAACCGTTTCATGCCCACACTGAGGTTCGGCTCGGGGGTCTCGAGCACGGCGTGATGGTGGGTATCCATCAGACAGCTCGAATGGACGAGCCAACCGAGCTCCCTCGTTATGCGATTGAGCCTCGCCGTATAGGCGAACCGATCCTCCTCGTCCTCCACGATCCGTCGCCCGCCGTTGCCCTTCGGAATCACGTGATGAATCGCCCCGGAGAACTCGCCTCGCTGCGGCCGCGCCATCCTGAAAAGGATGACCGTTGTCTCGCGCAGCGGCCAGTGTCCGTTCTGGACACGGCGGGAAAGCACAGCGCAGCGTCACTCGGATGGTGTCCGACTTAAAGTCGGACACCAGGCGACCACCCTCACCCGCCTAGAACACCGGCTGCTCGCGCCAGGTGCCCCAGACGTGGCGCCACGTGTCGCAGATCTCGCCGAGGGTGACTCCGTCGCGGACGGCGTCGACGATGACCGGCATCAGATTGCGATCCTCGACCGACGCGGCCTCCGCGAGGGAAGCAATGCGCCGCTCCACGGCGGCCGAGTCGCGTTCCGCCTTGAAGGCGCTGAGCCGCTCGATCTGCTTGCGCTCGAGGTCGGGGTCGATGCGGAGGATCGGGATCTCGTCCTCGCTTTCTGCGACGTAGCGGTTGACACCAACGACGACGCGCTCCTCCGCCTCGACCTCCTGCTGGTAGCGGTAGGCGGCGTCGGCGATCTCGCGCTGCGGCATGTTCTGCTCGATCGCGGCGACCATCCCGCCCAGGTCGTCGATCCGCCGAAACAGCTCGTACGCCTCCGCCTCGAGCCGGTTCGTCAGCGCCTCGACGTGATACGAGCCCCCAAGCGGGTCGATGCTGTTCACGACCCCGGTCTCGTGCGCGATCACCTGCTGCGTCCGCAGCGCCAACCGCACCGCGTCCTCGGTCGGCAGCGCCAAAGCCTCGTCGTACGAATTCGTGTGCAGCGACTGCGTCCCGCCGAGCACCGCCGCGAGCGCTTCGATCGCCGTCCGCGCCACGTTCACCAGAGGCTGCTGCCAGGTCAGCGAGACCCCCGCGGTCTGGGTGTGGAAGCGCATCAACATGGAGCGCTCGTCGCGCGCGCCGTACCGGTCGCGCAGCTCGCGCGCCCAGATCCGCCGCGCCGCACGGTACTTCGCGATCTCCTCGAAGAAGTCGAGATGCGCGTTGAAGAAGAACGACAACCGCGGCGCGAACGAATCCACGTCCAGCCCGCGCTCGAGCGCCCACTCCACATACGTGAACCCGTCCTTCAGCGTGAACGCGAGCTCCTGCGCCGCCGTCGAGCCCGCCTCGCGGATGTGATACCCCGAGATCGAGATCGGATGCCACAACGGCATCTCCGCCGCGCAGAACTCGACCATGTCCGTCACCAGCCGCATCGACGGCCCCGGCGGGAAGATGAACTCCTTCTGGGCGATGTACTCCTTCAAGATGTCCGTCTGGATCGTCCCCCGCAGCCGCTCGCGCGGCACCCCCTGCTCCTCCCCCACCACCAGGTACATCGCAAGTGCGATCGCCGCCGACGAGTTGATCGTCATGGAGGTCGACACCTCACCCAAAGGGATCCCCGAGAACAGCACGCGCATGTCCTCCAGCGACGCCATCGCCACACCCTCACGTCCGACCTCGCCCACCGCGCGCGCCGAGTCCGAGTCCACCCCCATCAATGCCGGCATGTCGAACGCACACGACAACCCCGTCTGCCCGTGGTCGAGGAGGTACCGGAAGCGCTCGTTCGTCTCCTGCGCCGTCCCGAACCCCGCGAACTGCCGCATCGTCCACAGCCGCCCGCGGTACATCGACGGGTACACCCCACGGGTGAACGGGAACGACCCCGGGTACCCGAGGTCGCTCTCGTAGTCGGTCTCCGCCATCTCCGGCGTCGCGAGCGGATCGACCTCCACGCCGGAGATGGACGTGAACGCCTCCCCCTTCCGCAGCACCGCGGACTCGTAGCGCGCCCGCCAAGCGTCGAGGCCCGCGCTCCGTCGTTCCTCGACTCGGGCCATGCGAAGGATGCTACCGCCGCCCACGATCACCGATCGCCCGATCGAGGGATGACCCCTCGTTCCGGGGACGCCGATCGAGGGATCTGTGAAGACATTCGGCGCACTCCTCGTGACCGCGCTTGCGACGGTCGCCGTGACGTGGACGGCGCCGTTCCAGACCAGCGCGTCTGCCGGCGCGCTCGGGTGCGGCTCGGGCGCCAATGGCTCGGCCGGCTACGCGTACGCAGGCTTCCAGTCGACCGGTGTCTCGAGCGGGGTGCGCGCGACGGTCGCCGCGACCCGGGCTCCCTCCGTGCAGGCGGGCCACGCCGCGGCGTGGATCGGCGTGGGCGGCAAGAGCGCCGGCCCGAAGGGCGAGACGATGTGGCTCCAGACCGGGGTCGCGGCGCTGCCGAATACCCCGCCGATGGTCTACGCGGAGATCACGCGGCCGCAGAGCGACCCCGCCTTCATCCCCCTCCTCCAGAACGTCCAAGTCGGCGAGCGGCATCGGCTGGCGGTGCTCGAGATGAACCGCCGCCCGGGCGTCTGGCGCGTGTGGGTCGACGGCAAGCCGATGACCGACCCGATCGTGCTCCCCGGCTCCCACCGGATCTGGAAGCCCATCGCGACTGCAGAGTCGTGGAACGGCGGCGTCCAGACGTGCAACGGGTTCGGCTTCCGGTTCGACCGCGTCGGTATCGCGCGGTCGCTGGGCGGCTCGTGGAGGACGTTCTCCCCCGGCTACACGTTCGAGGACCGCGGATACGTCGTCCGGCAGCTCCGCCCTGCCCCACCTGGCCAGCGGACGCTCGCGTCCGATCCGGTCAAGGCCTACGCGTTCGACGCGGCCTCGACCGCGGCGTAAGGGGTCTGGCACCGTCAGGTGCCTGACTCCCAGTGACCGTCACGAAGTTCGCTGCCGTTGTGTTGACGTCGAGCGTCGCTGGGGACAGGCACCTTCGGCGCCAGTCCCCGTGCCAGTCCCCTACGCGCCGACGATCTTCACGGGCGTGCCGACCCGCACGAGCTTGCGCAGCGCGAGGACGTCGCTGTTGCGCAGGCGCACGCAGCCGTGGGACACGGCCTGGCCGATCAGCCACGGCGTATTCGTCCCGTGGACGCCGACGACCCCGCCGCCCGGCCAGTCGGAAAGCTTCGAGTAGCCGCTCGTCTCGAACGCGAACGCGCCGAGGATCGGGTACTTGCTCGGCACGAAGCGCGACTGCACGTAGAAGAGGCCGAGCGGCGTCTCCATGCCGCGCGCGCCGACCGCGATCGGCCCGGTGCGCCGCAGGCGGCCGTTGACGTAGAGCTCGAACTTTCGCGAGCCTCGGTAGACGACGAGCCAGCGGTCGACGGGCGCGACGGACGCCGCGGCCGCCGGGATCCAGCCCGTGCGGCCGTTCGGTCGGCCGGGCACGGCGACGCGGTACCAGCTCGGGCGTCCTGTGACATCCCGAAGCTCGTCCAGCGCGAGGACGGTGCGCGGGCGGTAGTCGGGCCGGAACTGCGTGAGCGTCGTGACGACCGCGGCATCGCGGCGGGGCGCGCTCCGCACGGCGACGTTGGCCCAGGCGATCGGCCCTGATCCCACGACGCTCACGCGTGCGAGTGGTGTCAGGTGCGCCGCACGTTCGCCCCCTGCTCCGTCGCGAGCGAGCGCGGCCGGAGCGGCGAGCAGCGCGACGAGCACGAGGACTACCGCCGCCGCTCCCCCCGAACGACGAAGTGTTCTCATCGTGCTCGTCGCGCGCCGCTTCGACGGCTGCACGAGCGAGTCATGTAGGCCGGTGCCCCCGGAAGCCCGGGAGCACCGGCCGGATGCCGAGGCGAAGTCCAACCCTCACCCCTGGACAGAAGATCCGAACGCGTCGCTGACGCCCATCCCCGCGTTGCTGGCGTTCTCGAGTTGCTCTCCCATCCGTCGGCTCCCCTCGGCAACTCCGCTCTTCGCCGCACGAAGAGCGGAGCGGTCGTCGGCACCCTGTCCCGCTCACCGTATCCCTCGTGCGGGAGATTGCTGCCCCTCGGTCGAGGGGTTTTCTCCCCTACCTGGGGCTAGGTCCCGCCGAGAAGACCCAAGAAGGCCGACGGGGCCTTGCGGCCCCGCCAACCCTCCCCGAGGCGCCGGTGCCCCCGGGACGAGCCCGGGAGCACCGACCGAGTGCCGGCTCGGGAATCCTCTAGCCCGTCACCGGCGGCTCGAAGACGCCGACCACGCCGATCCGCGCGCTGTTGCACGCCTTCACGTTCGTGATCCGGACGACCATGATGCCGGACTTGCTCGGCGTCACGCCGACGCGGGCAACGCCCTGCTTGTTGGTCTTGACGACCTTGTTCAGGCCGACGCCGGTGAAGCGAACAGCGACACCGCGCACCGGAGTCTTCGTCTTCGTCACCTTCGCGACGACGACGTGCTTGCGGCCGTTCACCTTGACCATGCCCGGGGTCACCTTGAGCACCCGGCAGACGTTCGCCACGGGCTTCGGCTTGGGCTTGGGCTTGGTCGGCTTCGGCTTGGGCGTCGGAGCCGGCGGCGTCACCGGAGCGGTGACGAGCGTCGACGCGCACGCACGGTTGTTTCCGCCGTTCGTGTCCTTGCCGTCGCCGGTGCCCATCGCGCAGTTGACGTACGTCCCGGTCTGCGTGACGCGGGCGGAGACGCCGATGACGCGCTCGACACCGGGGCCGAGCGTGCCCAGGCTGCACTGCAGCAGGACGCCGCCCGTGATCGAGCAACCGCCGCCCACGGGCGCCTGGGTGACGGAGACGAACGTGACGCCGCTCGGCGCCGCGTCGGCGACCGTCACGTTGTGCGCCTGGTTCGGGCCGTTGTTCTTGACCCGCACCGTGTACGAGACGCTGGCCTGCCCGTTCACGAGCTGCACCTGCGGCGTCGCGTCCTTGGCCACCTGGACGTCCATGAACTCGTCCGTCGGCGGCGTCGCCGGCGGGTTCGGAGGCGGAGGCGTCGACGAGCAGTGGACGGTCACCGTCGCCGAGTCCGTGTCGAGCACGTAATCAGTCTCGACCTCGGGCGTCGCCGGATTGTCACCGAGCAGGTTCACGACGTTCGTCCGGCCGGTGCTCGAGCAGCCGAACTGCTCCGAGTACGGGAAAGACGTCGAGCCCGTGATGTTGTTCCAGTTGTTCTTGCCGTCGACGGCCTTGACCGTCTTGTTGATCTCGACCTTCGGGTCACCGAAGACGAAGTCGGCCGTCCCGGAGTCCGAGACGTCGACGCCGTCGAGCGTTCCCGTCGCGCTCGCGGTATTCGTGCCGCCCTCGACCGACTGACGCGGTGCCGAGTAGCTGCACTCGATGCTCCCGTTCGCCGGGACGGTGAGATCGGAAGCCGATCCTTCGCACTTCACGACGGCCCCCTCGAGCGCATCGCCGACGGTGACGCCGGTGACGGCCTCGTCGTTCGGGTTCTTCACCGTGATCGTCCCGGTGACGACCGCGTTGCGTGCGACGAATCCGGTCTGCGTGACGTCGACCTTCCAGTTGGCCGTTCCCGTCTGACCGGTCTTCATCTCCAGGTGCGAGGGGTCGACGGACTTCTCGACGTCCCACGTGTAGACCTTCTCCCACGCCGCCTCCGCGGTCTTCGTGACCTCGAGGCGATCGACACCGGTGTCGCTCTTCGGGTCGAAGCAGAAGTCGACGTGGCTGATGGCGGCGAACTTGCCGCTCGGGTTGATCGGCGTCGAGACGTCATCGGAGTCGTCGGTTCCGGCCCCGCTCGCGTCGTAGCTGAATACGACCGCGCCGGCTTCGCCGCCCTTCATCACGACTGCCGCCATGTCGTACGTGTGGGACGCATCCGGAAGGAGCGCCCAGCTCAGGGTCCCACCCTCGACATCGAGCTTGGTGATCTTGACGATCGGGTCGCCGGACGGGTACTCGCCGCCTTCGGTCAAGTCGCTGCCGTCGACCTTGAACGAGAGCCCGCCTGCGGCTGTAGTACAGGACGGGTTGCCGTCGACGACCACGTGCGTGTCGGCCGTGCCGTTGTAGTCGGCCCAGTGGTTGCCGGATGCTGCCCCGGCGATGGCGAGAGCTGCCACGGCGACGACCGCTAGGCCGTAGGCGAGCAGCCTCCCAGGAGTGTGCTTGCGCATCGGTTGTACCCCTTCCTCTCCATTCGCCGGGGCCAAGCCGCAGGGCCGCAGACCCGGCACTCTGTAGCGCACTGTATGCCCCGTTCGGGTCACGGCTATCACTCGTTCGGGTAGAGCGATACCCCCCGGAAGTGCAGGCGCTCCAAAGGCGATCCGGCGGCGCGACTAGCGTTCGCGCCCGTGTCACGGCGCAGCGCGATCCTCGTCCTCGCCGCCGCCGTGCCCCTCGTCGCGGCCGCCGTCGCGATCGCCGTCGCCTACTGGCCGTCCTCGGCACCGGCCGGACTGGCCGCCCCGGTGAGCCCGATCCTCCCCGACCTCGTGATGTCGCCGCTCACGGACGTCACGTCGGGCGTCGCTCCCGGCGGCAAGCAATACGTGAGCTTCACGGCGTCGATCGGCAACGTCGGCCCGGGGCCGTTCATCGTCCACGCCGTCCGCGGAGATCAGCGCGGGAGCTGGAGGGTGTCACAGCGCTTCCGGGAGCGAGATGCGCCCACGAGCGAGGTGGTCACGCCTGGAACGATGGTCTTCGGCGGCCACGGCCACGACCACTGGCACGTCCAGCTCGGGGCGTCGTACTGGCTCACGCGCACCGGGTCGACCGAGGTGCTGCGCCGTTACTCGAAGGTCGGCTACTGCTTCTTCGACCAGGTCCGGCTGAGCGTTCAGCCCGCCGACGCGCCCGTGATCCCGACGTACGACAAGGACACGTGCAACGGCCGCCGGACGCTCGAGCTCGAGATGGGCCTCTCGCCCGGCTGGACCGACCCGTACTACTGGACGCTTCCGGACCAGCGGCTCCTCGTGAGCGGACTCGACGACGGCGTCTATCGGCTCTGGGCGGACGCCGACCCGGGCAACTGGTTCCGGGAGACGAACGAGACGAACAACCGCACCTGGATCGACGTCCGGCTCACGCTGAGCACGAGCCCGCCGCATGCGACGGTCGTGCGGGTCGGCCCGGCCGGGGCGTCCGGCTGGCGATCACCCTGAGCTCTGACTCACCTGCGCACCGCCGAGCGCCGGCGCGCGCAGGTGGTCGTCGACCGCCGACGCGACCCAGAGCGCCACGACCGCTGCGAGCAGCGCCAGCGCCGCGAGACCGAAACCCATGAGCCGTACTTCATGCTCCCTCGCCTTCCCCGTCATCGCCGTTCCCCCCTCGACTTGGACACTCTGTCTCCGACGGTAGTGACCCTTCGGGGTGAGGCAATGCCTCGTGCGAGTGACTCGCAGCGGCTATCTCGCGCCCGTCCGGGGGAGCGTCACGTCCACCGCGCATGCGAGACTTTCGGCGTGAAGGTCCTGCTCGCAGACGACCACCGCCTGATGCTCGACGGCATCCGCCGCGCGCTCGAAGACGACGGCGGGTTCGAGATCGTGGGCGAGACCCAGAACGGCGCCCAGGTGCTGCCGCTCGTCGGCCAGACGGGACCCGACCTTGTCGTCCTCGACGTGCGCATGCCGAACATGGACGGCCTGCAGTGCCTCGAGGAGATCCGCCGGCGTCATCCGAAGATCAAGGTCGTCATGCTCTCGGCGTCGACGACGCCCGATCTCATCGAGGAGGCGCTTCGGCGCGGTGCGAGCGCCTACGTGCTGAAGACGGTGGACCCGAGCGATCTGCCCTCCACGCTACGCCAGGTGATCGGCGGCACGGTCTTCTCGACAGTTGGCCAGCAGGAGAACACGACTCCGAGCGGCGCCAAGGCCGCCGGCCTCACCGAGCGCGAGGTCGCGATCCTCACCGAGCTCGCGAGCGGCAAATCGAACGACGAGATCGCGAAGGAGCTGTGGGTCACACAGCAGACGGTGAAGTTCCACCTCACGAACGTCTACCGCAAGCTCGGCGCCAAGAACCGCGCCGACGCGGTGCGCCAGGCCTACCAGCTCGGCCTGATCCAGCGTCCCCTCGGCGACGACTAGGGACAGCTGGTGTCCGACTTAAAGTCGGACACCAGGCGCCCCGCGCCCCGGCGAAGAACCGAAGTCGAAGACCTGGCCCGACCGCCAGGCGCCCTTCGCGTGCGCGACGAGGATCACCGCGCCGACGATCGTCGTCGGCACGTACCAGACGGCCTGCATGCAGATCGCGAACGCAAGCCCCTCCTCGCGTCCGATCCCGAACAGCGCAAGCGCTGAGACGCCCAGCCACTGGTACGTGCCGACGAACCCTGGAGAAGACGGGATCGCGACGCCCAGGTTGAGCGCCGCGGTGACGAAGACCGCATCGACGAGCGAGAGCTCGACGCCGACCGCGCGACCCACGAGGATCGCGGCCACTGCCCAAGCCGCCCACGCGACGACGCTCATCCCGAACCAGAGGAGCCCACGCTCGACCGAGAGCGAATCGGACAGCCCCTCGAGCGTGTCCCGCACGAATCGCCGCGGCAGCCCCCGGTGCGCGCGCCGCGACCTCGGCCGGCGCCGCGTGTACGACCGCGCCGCGAGGATCAACGCCCAGATCACGACGAGCACGACGACCGACCCGACCACGATCCGGTCGACCCAGCCCTCGTCGGTCACGAGCGGCAGGCTCGAGACCAGGAAGGCGACGAGCGCGAGGATGTCGAAGGCGCGGTCGAGCATGACGGTGGCGAGGCCGCGTCCCCCCGAATAGGCACCGCGCGACACCCATCGGGCGCGCAGCAGGTCGCCGACGCGACCGGGCAGCACGTTGTTCACGGCCACCCCCGCGACCACCATCTCGACGAACCGACGCTGGCCGAGCCCCGTGTCCGCGATCCGCCGCCAGCGGGCGGCCTGCACCCAGTAGACGACCCCCATGCATGCGACC
>DASSBI010000056.1:0-3189 GCA_035698965.1 Gaiella sp.
CTCCATCCGCTCCTCGCTGCGCGCGACCTCGATCCCGCCGCACTCCGTGTTGACGCCCAGCTCGACGTACTGCCGCTGCGACTCCAGCGTGAGCTGCGTCATCTCCTTCGAGTGGTCGACCGGGAAGATGAAGTTCGACGCGTGCCCCGTCGAGCCACCCGGGTTCGGTAGCGGCCCCTTGTCGAGCAGGACGATGTCCTCCCAGCCCAGTCGGGAGAGGTGATACGCGAGGCTGTTGCCGACGATGCCGCAGCCGATCACGACGGCGCGGGCGGACGACGGTGCGTCACTCATGTGGGAGCATCTCCATCTGGGTGATATATCAGTCCGCGGCGGAAGTTACACGACTCCAGTCCGACGCGCCGCGGGAGCGCCGCGCGGGGGAGTGGCTCGAAGTAGCACGAGTTGGCGCGAAGTCGGCACGAAGTCGGCACGAACCCGTCACGCATCCGCCGATAGCGTCGGTTCCCCGTGGGCGGGTGGGGGTTCGGGACGGGACCAGAACTGCATCCGCGCAGCCCTCCCCTCAGAGCACGGCCCGGATCGCCCGCTCGAAGCTCACGACGTGGGCGCGCATGACCTCCGCGGCACGGTCGGCGTCGCCGTCGCGGATTGCCTCCAGGATCGCGTGGTGCTCCGCGATCGCCTCGTCGAGGGCGACGCGGTCGAGCGCGAGGAACCAGATGCGCAGCGCGAGCACGTAGTACTGCTCGAGCGTCGCCTGGAGGAACGGGTTGTGGGCGCACCGGGCGACGTGGCGGTGGGTCCGCTCGTCGAGATCGATGAGGCGCCGCTCGTTCTTGTTCGCGAGCGGATCTCCGCCAAGCGGAGTCCCGCTCGATCCCCGCCTCTGGCGGGGCAGATCCCTGAAGGCGCCTGTGTCGCGGGCGCCGGCGGCGCCTGCGGCAGCCGTCGTCGTGCTCCGAGCGAGCTCCTCGAGGAGCGCCGCGGTCTCCTCGAGGTCGGTCTCGTTGCGCCGCTCGGCAGCCAGCCGCGCCGCCTCGGTCTCGAGCACGAGGCGTACCTCCGACAGTCCCGCGATGTCCCCCACGTCGACGCCCGAGACGAACATTCCACGGCGGGGAAACACGTCGACGAGCTGCTCGCGGGCGAGGTCACGGAGGGCCTCGCGCACCGGGGTTCGCCCCAGGCCGAGCCTCCCCATCAGCTCGCGCTCGTTCACGACCGAGCCCGGCGCGAGGTCGAGCGTGACGATCCACTCGCGGATCGCGTAGTAGGCCTGGTCGGCGAGCGACTGCTCGTCCGGAAGGCGGGGCCGGTTGATGTGGAGCGTCGGCGTGCTCATCGCGCAGGCGAGCCCGTGTCCTGCCCGCACCCGGAGGCGGGCAGGACACGAGGCAGCACTACCTCACTTGCCGAGCCAGGCCTTCACCTTGCCGGGGTTGGCCTTGACCCACTGTTCGGCCGCCTTCTCCGGGTCCATGTGCTTGCCGGCGATCAGGTTCGCGACGGTGTTCTGGTCGTTCGCCGACCACTTCCAGCGCTTGATCACGCCGACGGCCGGCGAGCCCGACTTCGCGAACTTCGAGGTGATCACCTTCTCGATGATCGTCTGCCCGTACGCGCACCGGTAGATCGACCAGTTGCTCCCGAGCTTCGGGTTGTACGAGTCGACGCACTTCTTGCTCCGCGCCGGGAGCTTGATCTCGGACAGCTGGTACGCCGTGTTCAGGTACTGCGGCGTGTACCAGTAGAAGAGGATCGGCTTCTTCTGCTTGTACGCCTGGCTCCAGCGGGCGACCTGCGCCGGCTCCGCGCCGACGGACACGAACTTGAGGTTCAGGCCGAGCTGCTTGATCAGCTGGGCGTCCTTCTGGACGTACGACGGGTCGCCGCCGAGGAACATCCCCTGCGATCCCGACTCCGGGCTCTTGAAGATGCTCTCCTTCCCCTTCAGCCCCTGCCACGTCTTGAGCTGCGGATACTGCTTCATCAGGTAGCTCGGGACGAACCAGCCGATGTGGCCGATCACGCCGTTCGAGCCGAGGTCGATGAGCTGCCCGCTCTTGACGTACTTCTGGTTGACCTTGAGCTGGATGTTGTTCCAGTCCTCGAGCAGGACGTCGACCTTGCCGTCCGCCATCGCCTGGAAGAGCGGCGTGCTCTCCGGGAGCTTCTCGATGTTGACCTCGCACCCGAGGTTCTTCTCGAGGACGTACTTGACGACGTAGACGTTGGCCGTCGCACCGGCCCACGCGTTCTCGTCCAGCGTCACCGTGCCGCAGCTCTTCGCGGTGCTGCGGCCGAACGCGCTCGCGGAGACCCCCAGCGCGCCCACGACGACCAGTGCGAGCGCTAGGAGCGCGAGGCGCACCGGCCGTGTTCCTGACTTCGACATCCGACCTCCTTCGTGCTTCGTGTGGATCGAAGGCGACGCCGCCTTCTCGCGGCCCACCGACTGTGACGTCACGGCCCTTCCTCGAGTTGCGCGCGACGTGCGCCCCGGGTGACACGGTCGAGGGCGATCCCGAGCGCGAGGATCGCAACCGATGCGAGAACGCCGAGCCCGAAGTCGGAGCGCGCGAGACCCTGCGCGACCTCGTAGCCGAGACCCGGCGAGCCCACGAGCCCGCCGATGACGACGACGGCGAGCACCATGATGATCCCCTGGTTGACGCCGAGCATGATCGCGTCCTGGGCGAGCGGGACCTTGACCTTGCGCAGGACCTGGCTCCGCGTCGCACCGAACGACTCGGCTGCCTCGACGGTGTTCGCCTCGACGTTGCGGACCCCGTTCTCGACGAGGCGCGCGACGACGGGAAACGCGTACAGCACGCCGGCGATCACGCCCGGGACGACGGACACGGGCATCAGGTAGATCAACGGGATCAGATAGACCAGCTGCGGCAGCGTCTGCAGCACGTCGTTGACCGGCCGCAGGATCCGCGAGAACGTCCGGCTCTCGGCGGCCCAGACGCCGAGCCCGAGGCCGATCACGACCGTGAGCACGGTCGCGACCAGCACCTGCGACGCCGTGTCCATCGCCGACGCCCACTCGCCGATCACCCCGATCACCGCGAGCATCACGAACGTCGTGATCGCCGAGCGCCGTCCGCTCACCGCGAGCGAGATGAGCGTGATCCCGAGCAGCGTCACGGGCCACGGCGTCTCGACGAGGAAGTTCCTGAAGGGCACGAGCCCGTACTGGACGATGTGGTCGCCGATCCA
>DASSBI010000057.1:0-2466 GCA_035698965.1 Gaiella sp.
CAAGTGCCGCAGCGAGGTCGGGGTCTGCCGGGCCTGCTACGGAACCTTCCTCGCGACGGGCGACATGTGCGAGATCGGCGACGCGGTCGGCATCATCGCCGCGCAGTCGATCGGCGAGCCGGGCACCCAGCTCACGATGCGCACGTTCCACACGGGCGGCGTCGCCGGAGCCGACGACATCACACAGGGCCTGCCCCGCGTGGTCGAGATCTTCGAGGCGCGGAACCCGAAGGGCGCGGCGACGCTCGCCGAGGTCGGCGGGAAGATCTCACTCGAGGAGCAGGAGCGCACGGTGCTCGTCACCGTGACCCCGAACGCGCTCGACGAGAACGGTGAGCCGCTGCCGGTAAAGGAGTACTCCTTCCCGAGCCGCACGCGGCTGCTCGTCCGCGCGGGCGACACGGTCGAGCAGGGCGACCCGCTCAACGAGGGCTCCCGCAACCCGGCCGACATGCTCGAGCTGCACACGCGCGCCGTGCGCGGCTCGACGCCGACCGAGCTCTACCTCGTCGGCGAGGTGCAGAAGGTCTACAAGTCGCAGGGCGTCGACATCCACGACAAGCACATCGAGCTCATCGTCCGCCAGATGATGAAGAAGGTGCGCGTCGAGACCCCGGGCGACACCGAGCTGCTCCCCGGACAGCTCGCCGACAAGGTCGTCCTCGAGCGGGCCAACGACGCCGCCCGCGGCGCCAAGGGCGAAGAGGCGACCTTCGAGCCGCTCATCCTCGGGATCACCAAGGCCTCGCTGGCAACCGAGTCGTTCCTCTCCGCCGCCTCCTTCCAGGAGACGACGAAGGTCCTGACCGACGCGTCGATCGAGGGCAAGGTCGACCGGCTGCTGGGGCTCAAGGAGAACGTGATCATCGGGAAGCTGATCCCCGCGGCCACGGGCCTGAAGAAGTACCGCGGCATCGACATCGAGCCGTCCGAGCCGCTCCCCGCGGCGATGTTCGGCCCGGGCACGGACGCCGAGCTGCTCGCCGCGCTCGAGGAGATCGGCGACGGCGAGGGCCTCGACCTCGCCTCGCTCGGCCTCGGCTACGAGGACGAGCTGCCGGAGCTCCCCGAGCTGCCGGACGCGCCCGACGTGCCCGACGCGACGGACGAGGGCTGAGTTAGGGACTTGCTGGGGACTGGCACCGTAAGGTGCCTGTCCCCAGTGCCCGCTTGCTCAGGGGTCTGGCACCGCAGGTGCCTGTCCCTAGTGCCCGCTTGCGCTTCGCGACGTCGGCTGGGGTCAGGCAGCTACCGGTGCCAGACCCCAAGTGTCAGGCACCTTCGGTGCCAGACGCCGGTAACCCCAACAACCTGGCCGCGAGCTCGACGGCATCCTCCCCGGACTCGAGCTCGACCGCCCTTCCCGACGAGGGGCAGCGCGTCTCGATTCGGGCGAGGACGCCGAGTGCGTCCGCGCGGCCGAGCCCCGGAAGCACGAGGGCGACCGCTCTCGGGCCGACGGTGTAGACCGGTACGCCGGCGACGGAGCGTGCGTCGCGCGCGAGCGTCGCGGCGTCGCCGTCCTCCGAGCGGACGACTGCGGCGGCCAGCCGATCGCCCTGCGAGTGGGCTCCCGCGATGTCCAGAGCCAGCTCCTGCAAGAGTCCGGCACGCCCGGGCAGGTCGTCCTCCACGAGCGGCGCCGGACCCAGTGACGCCGGCGCCGCTTCGACGGAGTCGTGCGGAGAGACGAGTGTGAGCTCGCCGAGCGACGCGACCGCCCGGTCGATGCGCGCGGCGACCTCGGTGAGCGCCTCGAGCCGGCGCCGCGCGCGTGCGACGTGCCGGCGGCGTGAGGCGACGACGAGGATCGCGATTCCTGCGAGCGCCGCGACGGCGAAAACGATGAGGGCGATGCCGAGGCTCATGCTTCCGAGTATCGACCTTTCGGCCCGGGAGCATCAGCCTTCGAGGACGATTTCCCCCGGAGCGATCTCGTGCAGCGTGCCGTTCGTCTTCGAGCGACCCCCGGCCGAGCCGGAGACGACGACCGTCCCGCGCCGCACGTGCTTCGCCTCCGTGAGCGCCGCCTCGGCCCGGGCGACGAACGAGTCGACGTCGTCGCGCACCTCGAGCTCCGCGATCCCGCCCGACACGGAAACCGCGCCGGCGCCGCCGATCGGATTCGCAGCGAGCTCGTCCCGGATCGCCTCGTAGAGCGCCGACGCGTCTCCGCCCTCCGAGCCCGGGCGGACGATCGCGAAGCGGCCGCCGCCGAGCCGGAATGCGTAGTCGAGACGGTGCGTCGCAGACCGGAGGCGGTTCGCGAGCTCGAGGAGGACGCCGTCCGCGGCGACGATCCCGATCCGCGCGTTCAGCCACGTCAGCCGGTCGACGTCGATCACGAGCAGCGCGAGCGGATAGTGCGCGAGGCGGGCCCGGAGGAGCTCCCGCTCGAGCACCTCGGGGAACGACTGGCGGTCGAGGAGGTCGGTGAGCATGTCGAGCTCCGGGACGACGTCCGGC
>DASSBI010000058.1:0-4845 GCA_035698965.1 Gaiella sp.
CTCGCCGTCCCGACCGATTCGGTGTCGCTCGCGTTCGCCAAGATCGAGGTCGAGTACAAGCCGCAGAAGAGCGACGGGTCACTGGGGTCGCCGGTCGCCTTCAGGTACGACCTGAAGACGAACAAGTCGTTCTAGCGCCGGGCGGCTCGCACCGTGGAGCCCCTCCGGAGCATCCCGCCTCCCGGCCGGCCCGATCCGCCAGAGGCGAAGAGCCCACGTGCCGCGCTCGACCTGGCCCGCCTCCTGCGGGACGCCGGATACGCATCTTCGCGGATCCAGGAACGGCTCGGCACGGGCGACGAGCTCCTCGCGCGGTCGCCCGAGCTGCCGTCCTACCTGCGTCGGCTCGGCGACGCGGACGAGCTCGCCGTGCTGTTGCGCCTGCTGCTGCTCGGCGTCCCGGTCGACCGTGCTCGGGTCGAGAGCCACATCGGCGACGAGCTCCGAGAGCGCCTCGAGAGCGCCCACTTTCTCGTCCAGGACGGCGAGGTCGTTCACGGCACGGCGCGCCTCGTCCCGCACGACGAGCTCCTGATCGCCTCCGACCACGCAGCTGCCGCCGAGACACACGCCGACCACGTTCCCGGCGTCCACCGCCCGTCCGTGGCGCTCGCCCACCTCACCGTGCGCCGTGGAGGGGAGCGCGCGCTCGATCTCTGCGCAGGCAACGGGATCCAGGCGATCCTGCTCGCCGCGCATGCGGAGCACGTCGTCGCGACCGACGTGAACGAGCGGGCGCTCGCGTACACGAGGCTCAACGCCGCGCTGAACGACGTCGACAACGTCGAGACGAGGGCGGGAAGCTTCTTCGAGCCGGTGGACGACGAACACTTCGACCTCGTCGTCGCGAACCCGCCGTACGTCGTCTCGCCCGACACCGCGTACCTGTTCCGGGACGGAGGGATGCGTGGCGACGGGGTGTCGGAGCTCATCGTCCGAGGCATCCCGCAGAGGCTTGCGCCCGGTGGGTTCGCGTGCGTCCTGATCGCATGGGCGCTCGATCCCGACGATCCGGCGGAGCGGCCCCGCAGGTGGCTCGAGGGCTCGGGGTGCGACGCGTTCCTGCTCCACACCTCGACGGACGACCCGATCGAGACCGCAACGCTGTGGAACCGCGACCTCGTCGACCGGCCCGAGGCGTACGCCGACGCGCTCGACCGCTGGCTCGCCTACTACCGCGAGCTCGGGATCGAACGCCTCGGCTACGCCTGCCTCGTGGTGCGCAAGCGCCTCGACAGCGGCGACACAGCCCCATCCGGCTGGGTCGAGGCTCTCCAGCTGCCCCGGCAGGCGCTCCGCCCGGCGGGGCGGCACGTGGCGCGCCTCTTCGAGACGCACGACCACCTTGCAGGGGACGCCGGCGGACGGTCGCTGCTCCGCCGGCGGCTACGCGTCGCGGACGAGGCCGTCGTGAGTCACGACAGCCGCTTTCACGCCGGTCGATGGCACGCGGAGGCGCCTACCATCCGCCTCGAGACCGGCCTGCCCTTCACCGCCGGGCTCGACCCCCCGACCGCACGCCTGCTCGCTGAGCTCGACGGGTCGCGGACGCTGGAGGAGGCGCTGGCCAAAGCGGTGGTCGAGGGCGACGACACGTGCGAGGAAGGGCTCGAGCTGGCGCGGCGGATGCTCGAGATCGGGTTCCTCGAGCTCGCGGACGAGAACGCTCGCTAGGCGGTCGGGCCCGAGGGCGCTGGCACGGGCACCGGCAGCTGGACCCAGCTGACGATCTTGCCCTTGTGGACGCGAAAGGCCGCCGCCGCCTTCTGGCCCGGCGCGTCGCAGCGGCGGTGCTTGCCGTTGGCGAGGACGAAGACCGCGGTCGCCGTCTCGCCCTTCACGGCGATCGAGACGATGCGGCCCGCACACGGGAGCAGGCTGTGCCAGCGCGCGATGTCCGAGTACGTCTCGAGCCGCAGGACGGCGGCGCCCTGCGCGAACACGGCCGGTCGCGCGAAGAGGCGGGCGGCCCCCGCGTTGTCGTAGGCGTTCAGGTGCTTGCTCCAGGCGCGGACGACGCGCTTGGTCGCAGCCGGCGAATCGGCGTGCGCCGCGCCCGCGACGGGCGTCGCCACGAGTGCAGCGAGGAGGACACAGGCGGCGACGCGCATCCGTCCACGATACGCCGGTTGGCGAGTCGTGGCGGCACGGGGCGCGCCTACGATCGCCCGATGGACGGGGTCGTCGGATTTCGCCGTGGCTTCTGGGCGATGGCGCCGCTCTGGCTCGGCGTCGTCCCGTTCGCGCTCGTGTACGCCGTGCTCGCGCGGGACGCCGGTCTCTCGCTGCTCGAGACGCAGGCGCTCTCCGCGCTCGTCTTTGCGGGCAGCGCCCAGGTCAGCGCAGTCGGTCTCTTCGGGTCGGGTGCGGCGGCGCTCGAGATCGTCTCGACGACGTTCCTCTTGAACGTCAGGCACGTCCTCTATGGCCTTTCGCTCGGGCGGCGGATCCCGCTCTCGCGCCGGCAACGACCGGTCGCGGCCTACTTCCTCACGGACGAGGCCTTCGGCGTCGTCGCCGCGAGCGGCGAGCGGACGTTCGCCTTCCTGCTCGGCGCCGAGCTGAGCCTGTTCGGCATGTGGAATCTCGCCACGCTCGCGGGCGCGATCGCCGGCTCCGCGATCACGGACCCTGCCGAGCTCGGCATCGACCTCGTCTTCCCGCTCGCGTTCCTCGCATTGCTCGTTCCGCTCGTGCGCACGCGCCAGGAGCTCCTCGTCGCGGTCGCCTCCGGCGCAATCGCGTACGTGGCCGCGCAAGGCCTCCCCGGCGGTCTTCCGATTCTCCTCAGCGGCATCGTGGGAAGCCTGCTCGGCGCCACGTTGACGAGCGGGCGCCTTGGCGAAGACGTCGACGTCGACGATGCAGCGCGAGAGGTCGCATGACCTTCTGGCTGACGCTCGCGGGGATGGTGGCGGTGACGTTCGGCTCGCGCTATGCAGGGGTCGCGTCGCGCTTCGAGCTGCCTGATTTCTGGGTGCGGTGCCTGCACTTCGTGCCGATCGCCGTGTTCGCGGCGCTCGTCACGCCGTCGCTCGAGGGCGGGCTCGGCGAGCGGGAGATTCGCGTCGCCGCCGCCTGCGTGACCGGCGCCGCGGCGTGGCGCACGCGCAACCTGGGCATCGCGATCGTGGCCGGGATGCTCGCCTTCTGGGCGCTTCGCTGGGTCAGCCCGTGACGGGCTCGTCAAGCCTGGAGCAGCCAGCGCATCCGCTCGTGCTGGATCGCCGCGAGGTCGTCGTCGCCGAGCAGGCCGCCCACACGATCGGCCACCGAGCGGAGCAGCGCGCCGGCGATCATGACCCAGGCCTCGGCATCGGCGTTCCGATCGGCGGGTATGAGGCCGGTGCCCTGACCGCGGCGGATAGCGGCTGCGACGTGGTCGTGGACGGCCCGCATGTGCCGTGCGACGTGCTTGCGGATCTCGCGGTCCTCGCCCGCCTCCGTGATCCCCTGGATCCAGAGGTTCGGCATCATCGCCTTCTTCCAGCGGGCGGAAGACGCGGGGAGGAGGAGGCCGCTGCGGACCGGGCCCTCTCCCTCGCGGTCGTTCCGGCGCGCGGCCAACAGGTCGTCGGAGGCACGGTCGAACGCCTCGCGGAACTCCTCCCAGGCAGCGTCGAGGCACGCTGCCCAGAGGTCGCGCTTCGACGGAAAGTGGCGGTAGAGGAGCGGCTCGCTCACGCCGGCCTCGCGCGCGATCTCCGCGGTCGTCGAGCCGGCGTAGCTGCCGGAGGCGAAGACGCGGAGCGCCGCCTGGACAATCGCGCGCCGGCGTGCCTCGGCGGGGAGGCGCCGTGGACGGGTCACGCCGCCTCTGCCGGGAGCTGCCGCACCGGCTCGGCACCGTGCGAGCGGTCGTGCGGCCGGATCAGGACCGCGGCGGTGATCGCCCCGGCGAGCGCGATGACGGACGCCACGACCAGTGCGAGCTCGAACCCGTCCATGAACGACGCCGTGGTCGGGGGTGACGCCAGTCGGGAGGCCATGATCGCCCCCATCAGAGCGATGCCGGTCGAGCCGCCGACCTGCCGGCAGGCGTTCAGGACGGCGGAGCCGATCCCGGCCTTCTCGACGGGTACCGCACGCATCGCCGCGGCGGAGCTCGGAGTCATCGTCATCGACATCCCGAAACCACCGAGCACGAGCGCGGGCAGGAGCACCCAGAACGTCGCGTCGTCGGAGAGCTGGCTGAAGTACGCGAGCTGGACGGCCAGGAGCACCATGCCGCCCGCGATGAGCCAGCGGGACCCCCACCGGTCGGACGCGCGTCCGGCGAGCGGGGCGATCACGATGATCAGGACGGTCATAGGCAGGAACGCCGCGCCCGCCTCGACGGCGGAGTAGCCGAGCACGTTCTGCATGTAGAGCGAGACGAAGAAGAACACGCCGAACATCGCGAGCGCGACGAGGAGCATCGCGAGGTTCGCGCCGACGTAGGTGCGGTTGCGGAACAGCGTCAGGTCGAGCATCGGGGCGCGCTGGCGCCGTTCGAGCAGGATGAAGACCGTGAGCGACACGGCGGCGACGACGAAGGCGCCCACGATCCGCACCGACCCCCAGCCGTAGTTGTTCGCCTCGATCAGGCCGTAGGTGAGCGCGAAGAGGCCGAGGCCCGACGTGGCGAGGCCGGGGAGGTCGAGCCGCTCGTGGCTCTCGTCGCGCGACTCGTCGATGAGGAGAAAGCTCGCCGCGATCCCGAGGACGCCGATCGGGACGTTGACGAAGAAGATCCAGTTCCAGCTCGCGTGCTCCGTGAGGAGGCCGCCGATCAGCGGGCCGAGCGCGAGCGCGAGCGCCGACGTCCCCGCCCAGATCCCGATGGCGGTGCCCCGCTGCCGTGGC
>DASSBI010000059.1:0-3388 GCA_035698965.1 Gaiella sp.
GGCCTCGCACGCATCGGCACAGAGGATCCCGAGGCCGCCGGCGTTGGTCACGATCCCGACCGAGCGGCCGTCGAGCCGGCCGCCCGCGGAGAAGAGCGAGGCGACGTCGACGAGCTCCTCCAACGTCTCGGCGCGAATGACACCGGCCTGCCGGAAGAGCGCGTCGGCGGCGGCGTCGGAGCCGGCGAGCGCCGCAGTATGCGAGCTCGCCGCGCGCTGGCCGCTCTGCGAGCGACCGCTCTTGAGCGCGAGGATCGGCTTGCGACGCGCGACGCGGCGCGCGATACGGGCAAACTTGCGCGGGTTTCCGAACGACTCGACGTAGAGCAGGATTGCCTCGGTCGCCGCGTCGTCCTCCCACCACTCGAGCAGGTCGTTCGTCGAGACGTCGGCCTTGTTCCCGATCGAGACGAACGCCGAGAGACCCAGACCGCGCGTGACCGCCGCCTCGAGCAGCGCGAGGCCGAGGGCTCCGCTCTGCGACGAGAAGCCGATGTTGCCAGGTGGGGTCGAACGCGAGGCGAACGTGGCGTTGAGGCTCGGCCCGGCGACCGAGATCCCGAGGCAGTTCGGCCCGATCAGACGGGCCCCGTGCGCGCGGACGAGCGCGAGCAGCCGCTCCTGGCGTTCGCTGCCGTCGCTCCCCGTCTCCGCGAAACCGGCCGAGATGACGACGAGCGCCCGGACTCCGTGCGCGAGCGCCTCCTGGGCGGCGTCGACCACGCCCGCCGCCGGCACGCAGATGACGGCAACGTCGACCGGATCGGGGATCTCGGCGACCGCGCCATAGCCGCGCACTCCGGCGACCGACGCGCCGTCGCGGTTGACCGGATAGGCCGCGCCCTCGAAGTCGGCGTCGATGATGTTGCGGAAGAGCTCACCGCCGATCGTGCCGCGCCGTCTCGACGCGCCGATGACGGCGACGCTGCGGGGCTCGAAGAACGGACGCAGGGACGCCGCGACGGCGACATGGTCGCGCTCGGCGAGGCGCTCCTCGAACCGCTCGGTACGTCCGATCGGGAACGCGACCTCGACCTCCCCGCCTGCGAGCTCGCGGGTCAGCTCGAAGCCGAGCGCCTCGAAGACGCCGAGCATCCGCCGGTTGTCGGGCAGCACGAGAGCGACGAACCGCTCGATTCCGTGATGGGCAGCGCGCTCGGCGAGCTGCTCGACGAGGCGCGTGCCCACACCGCGACGCTGGAACGTATCCGCCACTGCGAACGCGGTCTCGGCCGTGGTGGGATCCCGGAGCCGCGTGTAGTTCGCAAGCGCGACGACCCGCTCCGACCCGTTCTCGACGAGCGAGCCGAGCAGCGCGCCGCGCTCGACCCAGTCCGTCTCGAGCACCTGCTCGACGACCTCGGGCCCGAGCGACGGGAACCCGTGGAAGCGCATGTAGAGGCTCTGCTCCGAGAGGGACCGGAAGAAGTCGAGGATCGCGTCGGCGTCCGCGCGCGTCGGCGGCCGAAGGCGCAGGGTGCTTCCGTCGCGGAGGATCACGTCGACGACGTCGGTCACCCGCGCATTCTCCCGCTCGTGAGGCACGGCCGCCACGACACCCAGCGTCGCGCCTCGCACCGGTCGTCGCATGGGTAGTTCCCACGGCCCCGATCCGGCGGACCGCTGATGCGACGCCCCGCGCGACCGCCTCAACCTTCAGGGCAGAAAACGGAAAGGAGTTGCGATGAACGCCAGGGCAGTCGCATCCGGCGCGATCGGGCTCGAGGAGACGAGGGTGCGCGATGCGATGCACGAGGGAGTCCTCTCCTGCTCCACGGACACGCCGCTGTCGGCCGTCGCCGAGCTCATGGCGGGTCGCGGCGTTCACTGCGTGGTCGTCACCGAAGCCGACGACCTCGGGGTGTGGGGCGTGATCTCCGATCTCGACCTCGTCGCTGCGGCAGGCGTCCGCGACCTCGACGCGCAGTCGGCCGGCGGATCGGCAGCGACGCCCGCGCTCGCGATCGGTCCCGACGACACCCTGCAGCGCGCGGCGCAGAGAATGACCGAGCACGCCGTCGCCCACCTGCTCGTCGTCGACGAGCCCGGCAGGCCGGTCGGGGTTCTCTCGACGCTCGACGTGGCGCGCGTGCTCGCCGAACGCAGCCTCCAATGATGCGACGCGCGGCCGGATGGACGCGGCCCGCGCACCGTCTCGGGCTCGTCCTCGTGGCCGCGTTCGCGCTCGTCCCTCTCGGCGCCGCCCGCCCGAGCGCGACTCCCCTCGCGGCGTGCACGCTCGCCGGCGCAGTGCAGGCGACGTGCGGCACGTTCCGGGTGCAGGAGAACCGTGCAATCCCGAGCGGCCGATCGATCCCGCTCCGGGTGGCGGTCGTCCCCGCGCGCAACGGCGGATCGAGGCCCGACGCGCTGCTCTACCTCGCGGGCGGCCCCGGCGGATCGGCGATCGCGGGCGCGGTCGGGGTGCGACAGGTCTTCTCCGCGACGAACGAGACCCGTGACATCGTCCTCGTCGACCAGCGCGGAACGGGCTCCTCGAACCAACTCGACTGCCCGGTGCCGAAGAGGCCGCTCGGAGCCGACGCGAAGACGATCCGCGCCTACGTCAAGGCATGTGTCGCGCGTTTCGACGAGGACGTCCGGCAGTACACGACCGTTCCCGCCATGGAGGACGTCGCCGAAGTCGTGCGCGCGCTCGGCTACGAGCAGGTCGACGTCTACGGTGTCTCCTACGGCGCAACCGCAGCGCAGTATCTCCTCGCGCAGCACCCCGAGCTCGTGCGCACGGCGATCCTCGACGGCGGAACGCTGCTCGACGTGCCGATCTTCGAGCTCTGGGCGCGAAACGGGGAGCGCTCGCTCCGGTCGATCCTCTCGCGCTGCGCGGCGTCGCCCCGCTGCGCGCGGGCCTATCCACGCGTCCGCAGCGAGGCGTTCGAGCTGATCAGGACCCTGCGGCGTGCGCCGGTGCGGGCGAACGGGATCGTGATCCGCCCGGCGGAGGCGGCCGGGACGATCCAGTCGCTCACGCGGACGCCCGAGGGCGCGGCGCGGATTCCGTGGATCGCCCACCGCGCCGCAGTCGGCGACTGGGACCCGCTCGCCTTCGCGATGGACGAGACGGGAACGGGCGGAGTGGAGACGAGACGGCTGATGTTCTGGTCGATCGTCTGCAACGAGCCGTGGGCACGACGGAATCCGGCGCGGACGCAGGCGGCGGCGCGGGGGACGTACCTCGCGGAGCGCACGGCGGCCGACGCCGCACTCGCCCGGGTCGTGTGCTCGGCGATGCCGAAGGCCGCGCAGCCGGCCTGGTCGAAGGCGCGCGTCCGCTCGGACGTCCCCGTGCTGCTCGTCGTGGGCGGCAGCGACCCGCAGGATCCGCTCGAGAACGTCCGCAACGCCCGCCGCGAGCTGCCCGCGAGTC
>DASSBI010000060.1:0-3638 GCA_035698965.1 Gaiella sp.
GGACGAGCGACCGGGCGCGGTGCCAGTCCTCCAGCATCGCGTGGTCCCGAAGCGGCAGCGGTCGGGGCCCGACGAGGCTCATCTGCCCTCGGAGCACGTTCCAGAGCTGTGGGAGCTCGTCGAGCGAGAGCCGCCGCAGCAGCCGGCCGACCCGGGTCACGCGCGGATCGTCGCGGATCTTGAAGAGCGCGCCCGACGCCTCGTTCTCGGCTTCCAGCTCGTCCTGACGCTCCGCCGCACCGGCGACCATCGTGCGGAACTTGAGCATGCCGAACTCCTGCTCGCGCACACCGATCCGGCGATCGACGTAGAGCACCGGCCCGCGCGACTCGAGCTTGATCGCCGCCGCGACCACGAGCCAGAGCGGGGTCCCGACCGCGAGGAAGAGGAGCGACACGACGATGTCGAACATCCGCTTCGTGGCCCACTCGAGACCGGTCAGCATCGGGGGGCGTAGCTCGAACAGCGGGATGCCCTGGCCCGGGACGTACTCCCCCTCGTGGACGAGGAGCTCCGTGGTCGAGGGAGCGAGCTTGACCTTGACGCCGTGGCGGTGCGCCAGCTGGACGACCTCGAGCACCGTCTGCTCGTCGAAATGCGCCTCGGCGAGCACCAGCTCGTCCGGACGCTCCTCCTCGAGAAGCGCAGCGAGCCGGTCGAGCGAGCCGGCGAGCCCACGCGCGCCGGCGTCGACTGTGAGCCGGCCTACCACCTCGACCCCGATGCCGCCCTGCGTGGCGCGGAGCGGCCGTTCGAGGTCGTCGAGCGTCGCGTCGTCGCCGACGAGCACGAGCCGTCGGCGGACGCCCGCGAGCGCCATCAGCTCGAGCGACACCGAGTCGTAGGCGGCCCGGAGCAGCGCGATCGCGATCGTGGAGGCCACGACCGCCGTCGGGATCAGCCCGGTGGTGGTGAAGTCGTAGTCCGTACCGAGGCCGAACGCGAGCACGATCAGGGCGACGAGGACAAGGGCGGCGAGGATCCGCCCCGAGCCCGCCCGGCGTTCGCGCGGCGCGTAGAGGCCGGCCTGGAGGAAGACGATCACCGTGATCGGAGCGAGGAACGGGAGCCAGTCGGCAGGGCCCGTCTTCCAGAGCAGCGACCAGTAGATCGAGTCGCCGTAGACGAACGAGCGAAGGACGAGCGCGAGATAGACGCCGAGTGCCAGCCCCGCGACGTCGGCCGCCACGAGGGCGGCGACGCTGACCGCGCGGCGGACGAGGCCGAAGACGGGTCCGCGCGAGAGGAGATAGACGCGCGATCGCCGGATATCCCCAGGCTCGCCCGGTGTCGGGTCGGGTGGGGAGGGGACGCCCGACTCGGGCTCGGCAGGGGTCGTCGTGGGTGCCTCGGTCGGCACTCCCGGATTCTACGCCGGGCTGTCGGCGGCTCCACCGCGCGCGACCTCCGCCCAGGCCCGCTCGGGGCCGTCAACGAACCCCGCGATGACGTCGAGGTCGAACGGCGGCCGCCGCCGGCCGAGCAGCATCAGCCCGGCGACGATCAACGCCCGGCGCCGGCGATCGACGAGGTCGGTGTCGTGGAAGTAGGCGTGCACCCGCGCCGGCAGCCCCGGCCGCACGAGCGCGCGCGCCAGGTCGCCGGCGCCGTGCGTGGTCGGGACGGCGGCGAGCGTGCTCTCTCCAAGGTCGATCCGCGCGGGGGCGTCGAGCTCGACCCAGGCGGCGCCGTCCTCGAGGTAGGACGGCCGCGTGGCTCGTGGCGTGCAGTCCGCGTAGCCGAGCTCCGCGCACGCGAGCGCGATCGAGTGGTCGCCGTACCAGCCTCCGCCGCAGAAGAGCGTGGGCCTGAGACCGCGCTCGCGGATCCATGCACCCTCGCGCCGGACACGCGCCCCGGTCGCGCCGCCGCTCGGCCGTGCGTGCGTCGGGCTCGTGAAGTGCGTGTGATGGCCGAGCGGGCCGCGCGCTGCCGCCTCGCGGGCGCGCGAGAGCCAGAGCTCCTCGTCGGTCTCGCCCGCGTCCCTGTCGGGCGGACGCAGCAGCGCGGCGATCGCGAGACCGCCGGGTCTCCGCTCCTGGAGCGCCGCGAACGCGACCCAGACGCGGTCGTCGAGCGGTCGTTCGACGTGGCACGAGACCACTGCGTACCGTTCCGGAGTCGTGGGCGGCATCGCGCAACGGATACCACGCGGTGCGGCCCTCCTGGTGGTCGCCGCCGCGGCACTACCGCGCCTACTCGCGCTCGCGGTCGAGCGGGAGCAGATCCTCGAGGCATACGTCGAGAAGAGCGACGTCTTCGCGCGAACGCTCGTGGAGAGCGGCACGTTCGGCTTCCTGCCCGGAGTCCCGTCGGCGTACACGCAGCCCCTCTACGCCTGGTTCCTCGCGGGGCTCTACTGGCCGCTCGACCGCTCGTGGGCGGTGGTCGGGCTCGCACAGGTGCTGGTGGCGGGCGTCACGGCGCTGTTCGTGCTCGCGATCGGCACCCACCTCGCGTCCGTGCGAACCGGCGTGCTGGCCGCGCTCGTCGCGACGCTGCACCCGTACCTCGTCTGGCACGACATCCACGTGAACCGGGAGATCCTGGACGGGCTGCTCGCGGCGGTGATCGTCCTGCTCGCGCTGCTCGCGTACGAGCGCCGTTCGCTCGCGCTCGCGCTCGGGCTCGGTGCGGTGAGCGGCCTCGCGATCCTCTCCAACGCCCGCCTGCTGCTCCTGCCGCTCGTCCTGGCGCCGTACGTCGCGTGGCGCGTCCGGCCCGTCGGCCGCGCCATCGCCGCAGCCGCGCTCGTCGTCGTCGGCGCCGCCCTGGTGACGGCCCCCTGGGTCGTTCGGAACAAGGTGGTGATCGGGTGCGCGACCATCACGACGGACACGCGCGCGCTCTGGAAGGCGAACAACCCGGCGACCTACGACGTGCTGGCGCGCGGCGGCTGGATCGACGACGTGCCCGACCTGCGGGGCGTGCCCCCCTGGCCGGAGAAGGCGGCCGCGATCTCCGTCGCCGAGGCGAAGGCGGTGGACGAGTGCGCGCAGTCGTCGTTCTACCGCGACGAGGTCTTCGACTTCTGGCGCGACCACCCCGGTGAGAAGGCGCGGCTCGCGGTGCAGGCCGTCGGGATGCTCTGGTCGCCGTTCCTCAGCGTGACGGCCGACGACGCGGCCCAGCAGGGAGCCTCGGACCTCGCGCAGCGGACGGTCGAGCCCGCGTTCGTGCTCCTGCTCTACGCCTTCGCGCTCTGGGGCGCGTTCCTCGCACCCCGGCGCTTCGTCGCGCTCGCCGCGCTGCTCCTCGGCTTCAACACGCTCATGGCGATGGTGTTTGCCGGAACCGTGCGCTACCGCGCGCCGTGGGACTTCGTGCTCGCGCTGCTCGCGGCATTCGCGCTCGAGCGCGCCTGGGAGCTCCTCCTGCGGAAGCGCCGTTCGCGCCCCGCAGCCAGCGCCGTCCCGTAGAGCGCCGCGATCCGCTCCGTGCAGCGGTCCTGCGAGAACTCCGCGAGCGCGCGGGTACGGCCCGCCTCACCCATCGCTGCTGCCCGCGCCGGGTCGTCCGCCAGCTCCGCGATCGCGCGTGCGAGAGCCTCGACGTCGCCCGGTGGCACGAGCATCCCGGTACGACCCTCGTCGACGATCTCCGGGAGCCCGCCGACGTCGCTCGCGATCACCGGGCGG
>DASSBI010000061.1:0-10838 GCA_035698965.1 Gaiella sp.
GGTGACCGTCCGCGACGACGGCATCGGCGGCGCCTGCATCGAGTGCCAGGACGAGGCCACCGGTCTCGGCGGGCTCGTCGACCGGGTCGAGACGCTGGGCGGGACGCTCGAGGTGGTCAGCCCGGACGGTGCGGGAACGACCCTCACCGCCGTCTTTCCCCTCGCCGCCGATCCTCACAGCTCCATCACAGCCCTCCCGTAGCCTGCCGCGATGCGCCCGGGGCCCCGGCTCGTGCTTACGCTTGCCTGCGCCCTCGTCGGGCTCGTGGCGGCGCCGTCCGCGCTCGCCTCCATCGGATCGCAGCCGCCGGTGCCGTCGCTCGATCCCCGCGGCACGCAGGCCGAGTGGCAGAAGCTGGTGCACCGCCCGGTCTTCCGTCAGTACGCCGTCGAGGCCGACTGTCGTCCGCTCCGCGGCGTGTTCTACGCCCAGACGGACTGGCTGCGTCTCGCGACGACGCTGGCGGCGAACGCTTCGCCGTGCGCGCAGTACTCCGTCTCCGTGCCTCCGGTCGTCGCCGACAAGACGAGGTTCCGGCCCGACCAGGCGCAGCGGATCCGTGCCCTCGGGCCGAACATCCACGCGCTCGCGGAGATCCACTGGAGCGCGTGGCAGAAGTGGGTCGCGAGCACCGGCTCCTCCTGGTACCAGGCAGGTGTCGAGGCCCGCCGCCGCATGGCCGCCGCCGGATACGACCTGGCGGCGGGCGACACGTGGGCGTTGAACGAGGTCTCGTCCGCCGCGCGCCGGGGTGACGGCAACGCCCGCACCAACCTGCGTGAGCTCCTGCGCGGGCTGTACGACGCGGCCGGCGAGGGCCCGCCGACGCGCGGAGTCGTGTTCATCGTGGGAATCGGCCAGCGCGCTCCGGTCGCGACCTACAAGGCGCGCACACAGGAGTGGCTGCAGGACAGCGCGTTCTGGTCCGACATGAACGTCTACGTCGGCGACTGGTCGCAGGAGGTCTACGGCGACGTCCGGAGCTACGCCGCGCCGGGTGCACCGCTCCCGAACCGCCGGGACGCGCTCGTCGAGTTCCTTCGCCACCAGGACCTGCTCGCCGCGGCAGGTGGCACCGTCTCCGGCACGGCGAACGCGTTCTTCGGCAACGCGGGCAGCGCGCTCGCGAACGCCGCCTGGCAGTGGGGCTCCGCCTACGGATGGACGCTCGTCGACCAGACGCTGATGCAGCAGTACGTCTCGTCGGAGGTCTACGCACTCCGCAACCACGGCGCCCGTGCCGGTCGGGCGACCGACCGCTTCGGCTTCGCCTGGGCGCCGAAGAACGCGAACGCGCTCGCACCCGAGGACTTCACGCGCCAGACCGCGGCGGTGCTGGATCGGCTCGCGGCCGCGATCAGGGACTCCGGGAACGACACGCCGGAGGATCCGGGCGTCGGAGCCTGCGGCGCCGCCGCGCAGGGGACGTGGTGCGCTGGAGACCTCGCGGGCGCGGCGCTGACCGCCGGCTGGCGGACCTTCCGCTCGTGGTCGCCGACGGCCCTCGCGTTCACGTCGCCGCCGCAGACGATCGCCGCGGGCGTCGTCTCCGGGCCGATCTCGCTCCAGGTGCAGATCGCCGGGGTCGCGGGAAGGCCGGCGGCGCCCGTCGCGGCGACGGTCGCGTCGTCGTCGCCGACAGGGACGTTCTCGACGAGTCCGGCCGGGCCGTTCACGCCGACGGTCGCGTTCGCGCTGCCCGCCGGCACGTTCTCCACCGTCCAGCTCTTCTACCAGGATCCGACCGCGGGCACGGTGACCCTCGCGGCGTCGGCCGCCGGGTTGGCCGCGGGGACGCAGCAGCTCACCGTCGGCGGCGCCGCACCCGTCCGGCTGCGGATCGAGCCGTCCGCCTCGACGCTCTTCACGGGAACGAGCGTCACCCTGCGAGCCGTCGGCGTCGACGCCTTCGGGAACGTCACGCCGACGGCGGCGCTGTGGACGGCGACGCCGGACGGCATCGGGACGCTCTCGAACGCCTCGGGCGCCACGACGACGTTCACGGCGGGCACCGTCCCCGGCGTGGCGCAGGTGACGGCGGCGATCACGACACCGGCCGGCACGCTGACGGCGACGTCGTCGGTGACCGTGGCTCCGCCGCCGGTCGTCAGCGTCAGTGCGGTGCGCTACGGCGTGGCGAAGAAGCAGCTGCACGTCTACGTCACCGTCGTCGACACGCGCGGCCGGCGCGTGCGGGACGCGTCCGTCACGGTCGCGCTCTACCGCAACGGCAAGGTCTACGCGCGTGCCCTGGGCGCGACGACCGCCGGCTACATGACCTTCACGAGGCCGGCGTCGATCGGCGCGTACCGCACGAAGGTCACCCGCGTCGTTGCGCTGAACCGCGCCTGGGACGGCGTCACACCGGCCAACGCATTCCTCAAGAAGCCCGCGAAGAAGCCGAAGAAGTAGCCTGCGCCGCGCCGGGGGTAGCGCCGCGGAGCCGCGCGGCCGACGAGCGTAGGAGCCCCGCCATCGTCGCGAGCCAGGCCGCGAGCGCAAACCAGACCATGACCTCCGAGAACAGCTCGATCGGGCGGAAGTCCGAGGCGAGCGAGAGCCGATAGGTCGCGACCGCATACATCCCGAGCGGGAAGACGAGGCTCCAGTACGTCGGCGCGTACGCGAGCGGATAGCGGCGGATGACGTGCCGCCAGACGCCGAAGATCACGAGCAGCGGGATCAGCCACGTCGCCCACGCCCAGAGGATCAGCGTGGTGCCGTTGACGAACGGTCGCATGGCGAGCAGAAAGTCCAGGTCCGGCTCGGTCAGGATCAGGGTCGAGCCGGCGTTCGTCGCGATCGCCGCCGCGCCCATCACGACCCAGAACAGGGGATTCATCTCCTCGGCGTCGACGCTCAGGAAGAAGATCCGGTAGGCGAACAGTGTCACGAAGATCCCGTAGAGCACGATCCCGATGCCCCAGAGGGCGTAGACGGCCAC
Source organism: Gaiella sp. (assembly GCA_035698965.1). GTDB lineage: Bacteria > Actinomycetota > Thermoleophilia > Gaiellales > Gaiellaceae > Gaiella. The sequence goes on from DASSBI010000061.1 coordinate 2,946, forward strand.
GAAGATCGTGTCCTCGAGCGAGCCGAACCGGCCGGCGAGCGGCGCCCCCAGCAGGACGAGCGACTCGGTGGCCACGATCGCGATCAGCCAGCCTCCGTGGACCACGTCCGCGCCCGTCTGCGAGTCGTCGAACGTGAGCACCGCGAAGCTCCAGTAGCCGAGCGCGAGCCACGCCGAGAGCGCGACGAGCCAGAGCACGAGCGCCGCGTGGTCGTGATCGCGGAGATGAAGCTGGAGGCCGAGCACGTCGCACGCTGCGACGAGGGTGAAGAACCCGAACACCCGCCGCGGGTCGACGAGATCCGCCCAGACCGCGCCGGGGAAGGCGAGCAAGCGCAGCACGGCAGCGGCGACGAGCGCGGGGAACGCGACGAGGGCAACGCCGTAAAGCGCGTCGGAGAGGGCGTCGTGGCCGAGGTAGAAGAACGCGTTCGAGAGGATCCCGGTCGCCATCACGAGAGCGAAGTAGCCGGGGTACATCCCGCGGAGGTCGTCCCGCAGCAGGTGACGCACGGTTGGTGACGGCGTCGGCCCGACGGTCATGCCGCCCGAGTATCGCAGCGACGCGGACGCCGCACCCGCGGCAGTAGAGTGCGTCGTCGCAATCGACAGAGGGGTGCTGACGTGAAGCGAGCTCTTGTCGCCGTGGCAGCTGTCGCGCTCGTGGCCGCGTCCGCCGCGTACGCCACCAAGCCCGGCTCGGGTTCGAGCACCGGTACGGCCCTGGTCTTCGCGCCGAACCCGGTGCAGGACCTCGGGATCCAGACGCTCACCGACCAGAAGGACGCCGCAAGCGCGGTGCCCCAGGACGCCTACCACTCCGTGACGCTGACCGACCTCGACGGCGCCGGGACCCTGAGCGGGAAGTGGGCCGTGGTCCGCAGCACGACCGGGACCCCGGCGTACTCGACAACGAACACGTTCGTCTACGACCGGCACCAGGACCAGTTCGAGCAGGTGATGGCGTACTACTGGATCACCGAAGCGCAGAGGTACATCCAGTCGCTCGGCTTCGGCACGACGCTCAGGCCGGTCAACATGCGCCCACAGGCCGTCCGGATCAACCAGTGGGGAGTGGACAACTCGTTCGCGACCGACAAGCAGGACGAGATCCGCTTCGGCAAAGGCGGCGTCGACGACGCCGAGGACGCCGAGGTGATCCTCCACGAGTACGGCCACGCGATCCACTTCTCGCAGGGCTTCCAGTTCTCGACCGAAGAAGCCGGCGCGATCAGCGAGGGCTTCGGCGACTACTGGGCCGTGACCGTCACCGAGGCCATCGTCGGCGCGTCGACTGATCCCGAGTGCGTTGCGGACTGGGACTCGACGTCGTACACCTCCTCGACGCCGCACTGCCTCAGGCGCCTCGACGAGAACAAGACGTACCCCGCCGATCTCGTCGGCGAGGTGCATGCCGACGGCGAGATCTGGTCGCAGGCGCTCTGGGCCATCCGCAAGGCGGTCGGCAACGTGAAGGCCGACACTGCGATCCTCCAGGGCCAGTTCGGCTTCGACGGCGGCACGATGCCGGCGCTCGCGACCGACATCGTCGCCGCGGCGAAGGCCCTGTACGGCCAGCCGACGGCGAACGCGGTCACGGCTGCGTTCCACGATCGCGGCATCCTCTGAGCCACGCAGGTGGGACGCGGCCTCGACGCGAGGCCGCGTCCCAATGCTTCAATTGTGGAAGAATCGGATCGGCGCACGCGTTGGCGCCAACACACTCGCCGCGCGGAGAGCGCGCGACGTTCGAACCGGGAGGACGGAATGGCATTGACGATCGGCGACATCGCACCGGACTTCGAGGCCGACACCACGGAGGGACGCATCTCGTTCCACGACTGGATCGGTGACTCGTGGGCGGTGCTCTTCTCGCATCCGAAGGACTTCACGCCCGTCTGCACGACGGAGCTCGGCTACATGGCGCGGATCAACCCCGAGTTCGAGCGACGGGGCGTGAAGATCATCGGCCTCTCCGTCGACCCGACCGGCGCGCACGAGGACTGGGTGCGCGACATCGAGGAGACGCAGGGGCAAGCGCCCAACTACCCGATCATCGGCGACGCCGACTTCGCCATCTCGAAGGCGTACGGGATGCTCGGTGCCGACGTGTCGGGTGATCCCTCCGACCGGACGGCGGCCGACAACCAGACCGTCCGCAACGTGTTCGTGATCGGCCCGGACAAGAAGATCAAGCTGGTGCTCGTCTACCCGATGACGACGGGGCGGAACTTCGACGAGGTGCTCCGCGTCATCGACTCGCTCCAGCTGACCGCCGACCACAAGGTCTCGACGCCCGTCAACTGGCTGCCGGGCGAGGACGTGATCATCGCCGGCTCGGTCTCGAACGATCAGGCGCGCGAGATCTGGCCGGACGGCTGGGAGGAGCCCAAGCCGTACATCCGCATCGTCCCCGCGCCTGCGACCCGCGTGGGCGAGGGCGCGGCCGCGAAGTAACCCGGCGCTGAGAGCGCAGGTGACACTGTGTCACTTGCGCTCTCGACGCACCCGACGTCGGCGCCCAGGGTGCGGTTAGCCGAACCACGGCGGCATCGAGCCGACTCGTACGATGGACGGGTGAGTGTCGCCACGCCCGCACGGGTCGAGGAGCTCGAGCTCTACCGTCGGGAGCTGACCGGCTACTGCTACCGGATGCTCGGCTCGCCGTTCGAGGCCGAGGACGCGGTCCAGGAGACGATGATTCGCGCCTGGAAGGCGCTCGACCGGTTCGAAGGCCGCGCCGCGCTGCGCTCCTGGCTCTACCGGATCGCGACGAACGTGTGTCTCGACTCGATCGCGGGTAGAGAGCGGCGCGCTCGCCCGATGGACCTCGGGCCGTCGCGCGAGCCGGTCGTCTCGAATCTGAACGCGCTGCCCGAGGTGACCTGGATCGAGCCGGTGCCGGAAGCGCTGATCGTCCCGGACGGCGATCCGGCGGAGATCACGGCTGCGCGCGAGACCGTGAGGCTCGCGTTCGTCGCCGCGCTCCAGCATCTCCCGCCGCGACAACGCGCCGTCCTGATCCTCTGCGAGGTGCTGCGCTGGAAGGCCTCCGAGGCGGCGGAGCTGCTCGAGACGAGCGTGGCGTCCGTGAACAGCGCGCTCCAGCGCGCGCGGGCGACGCTCGACGCGAGCGACCTCGCGGCGAGCACGACCTCACCGTCGGTCGAGCAGGCGGACGCCGAGCTGCTCGCCCGCTATGTCGATGCCTTCGAGCGCTACGACCTCGATGCGTTGACGTCGCTGATCCACGAGGACGCGACGCAGTCGATGCCGCCGTACGACCTGTGGCTGCGCGGCCGCGACGACATCTTCACGTGGTGGTACGGCCCCGGGATCGGCTGCAAGGGATCACGCGTGATTCCCGCCGGCACGGCGAACGGGTCGCCGGCGTTCGGTCAGTACAAGCCGAGCGAGACCGGCTCCGGGTTCGACCCCTGGGCGCTGCAGGTCGTCGAGGTCGAAGCGGGCGCGATCGTCGAGCTCACGTTCTTCCTCGACACCGAGCGGGTGTTTCCGCTGTTCGGCCTGCCTGCCCGTCTGGAGCGGTAGGCGCCAGCACGTCCTCGAGCCCCATGAAGGCGACGAGATCGAGGAGCTCCGCCGAGGCATTGCGGAGAATCACACGGCAGCGGTGGCGGCGCGCGGCGAGTTGCAGCCGGGCGAGCGCGTCGACGGTGACCGCGTCGGGCTCGACTCCGCGTACGTCGCAGACCGCGATGTCGGCCGTGCTCGCCTCGAGGAGCGCGCAGACACGGGCCGCGAGCCCCGGCAGGTCGCTCCGCGCGAGCGGGCCCTGGACGGCGAGCTCGAGCGTCCGTGGCGCATCCAGGGCCATCGGAGGTTCGACCGTCGCAGCCGGTGCAACTCATCGGCGCCGCGGCGATGAGTTCCCAGGCGACTCGGCGTCCAACCATCGGACACCGCTCGCGAACTCCCGGAAGGAGCCAATCCGATGACCGTCGCCGACAACCGCACCCGCTGGCTCGCGCTGATCGTCCTCTGTCTGGGCGACCTGATGATCGTGCTCGACGTCACCATCGTGGGCGTGGCGCTCCCGTCGATCCGGGAGGACCTCGGCTTCTCGGAGGAGTCGCTCGCGTGGATCGTGAACGCCTACCTGCTGACCTTCGGCGGCTTCCTGCTCCTGGGAGGGCGCCTCGGCGACATCGTCGGGCACCGGCGGATGTTCCTCGCCGGGATCGCGCTGTTCACCCTTGCCTCCATCGGCTGCGGTCTGGCAGACACGCAGGGACTTCTGATTGCGGCCCGCGCGGTACAGGGCATCGGCGGGGCGATCGTCTCGGCAGTCGCGCTCTCGCTCATCATCACGCTGTTCACCGAGCCCGCGGAGCGCGCGAAGGCGATGGGCGTCTTCGGGTTCGTCGCCTCCGGCGGCGGCTCGATCGGCGTTCTCCTCGGTGGCGTCCTGACCGACACGTTCGACTGGCACTGGATCTTCCTCGTCAACGTCCCCGTCGGCATCGCCGTGTTCGCGTTGACGCTCGTGTTGCTGCCCGCGAGCGGTGGGATGGTGCGCGGACGGCTCGACGTCGCGGGTGCGGTGACGGTGACCGCTGCGTCCATGGTCGCCGTCTACGCGATCGTGAACGGCAACGAGGTCGGCTGGGGGACTCCCCGGACTCTCGGCCTGCTCGCCCTCGCCGGGGCGCTGCTCGCGGCGTTCCTCCTGATCGAGTCGCGGGCGAGCGCTCCGCTCGTCCCCCTCCGCCTCTTCCGGCTGCGGAATCTCGCGACTGCGAACGTCGTGGGGATGTTCTGGTCGGCGGCGATGTTCGCCTGGTTCTTCCTCTCGGCGCTGTACCTGCAGCTCGTCCTCGGCTACAGCCCGCTCGAGGTCGGTCTCGCGTTCCTGCCCGGCAACCTCATCATGGGCGTGCTCTCGCTCGGTGTCTCGGCGAAGCTCGTGATGCGATTCGGGATCCGTCCGCCGCTCGTCGCCGGCCTTGGGATGGCCGCGGTCGGCCTTGTGCTGTTCGCCCGGGCGCCGGTCGACGGCTCGTTCGTCGTCGACGTGCTGCCCGGGATGATCCTCCTCGGCGTCGGCGCCGGCATCGCCTTCAACCCCGTGCTGCTCGCCGCGATGAGCGACGTGCAGCCGGAGGAGGCCGGTCTCGCGTCCGGCGTCGTCAACACGTCGTTCATGATGGGCGGCGCGCTCGGGCTCGCGGTCCTCGCGAGCATCGCGGCCGCGCGCACGGACACGCTGACCGCATCGGGTGAGAGCGCCGCCGAGGCGCTGAACGGCGGCTATCAGCTGGCGTTCCTGGCGGGCGCGCTCTTCGCCGCTCTCGCCGCCACGCTCGGCGGGCTGCTCTTCCGCGTGGCTCGGCCGGCGGCGGCCGGTGCCCACAGCGAGGTAGGTGCACCGGCCACGGCGGAGGCGGATTGACCCGTCAGCGCGTGGGGTCGAGGAGACCCGAGAGCCAGGCGCGCACCGCGTCGCCGACCGCGGACAGGTCGGAGCGGAGCGCGTGGTCGGCCTGCACGACCGCGACGGCGCGCCGCGGGCCTGCGGGTGGCATGCCGAAGCGATCGCGCTCGCCCTGGACGACGAGGATCGGGACGGCGACAGCGTCGAGCTCCGGCAGGCGGCTTCGGCTCGGCGGCCGGCCCTGCCGTTGCGGCGGCTGGAGCGGGAAGGCCAGGCAGAGCACGGCGTCGGCTCCGGTCCCGGCCGCGGTGCGGCAGGCGACGCGCGCTCCGGAGGAGCGTCCGCCGACGACAGCGGCTCCACGGACGAGACCGGCGGCACGGAGGTGCTCGACCACCGCGGTCCACGCCGCATCGAGCTGGTGTGCCGGCGCGGGAGACCGTCGCCCGGCGACGCGGTAGGGCTGCTCGACGAGGGCGGTCGAGAGCCCGAGCGAGTTGGCGACCCCCGCCGCCGTGACGAGGTCGCGAGCGCCCACGCCGCCGCCGGCACCGTGGCCGAGCACGAGGATGCCGCGCGGTTCGTCGGCGGTCTCGAGGTGGACGCGCGCCGGCCCGTGCTGCGTGGGCACGTCGATCGCCATCGGGTCAGCTAACCAGAGCGCGCCGGCCGGAGCGCCCGGCGAGCTGCGTGCACGGTCAGGCCGGCGCCCACCAGGGCGGTCGCCGCCGCCCCGGTCAGCAGCAAGCTCGCGAGCAGCACGACGGCCTCCGAGCCTGCGAGGACGCCGTTCACGAGCAGCTCGATCCCCACCGCGAACACGATCGCCTCGGCGAGCCAGATCCGCCGGGGGTAGAGCTCCGCCTGCTTCGGTCGCGGGCCGGGCGGCCACCACGTCCAGGCCGAGAGCGACAGGAGCTTGCCGAGGTGCCCCAGGGTCACGCCCCCCGCCCAACCGACGAGCAAGGCGACGACGTACGCGGTCAGACGGGCGGGAGACGCCTCGAGCCCGAAGAGCATCCCGATTCCGAGGATCGCCGCCTGACCGAGGAAGAACATTCCCGTGACGACGTGCGTGAGGGGGCCTTCGAGGCCCTCCATCCTGTGCTGACGGGCGATACGCGCGGTCATCAGAGCGAAGAAGGCGATCGCGCCGACGACGAGCAGCGCGCCGACGATCATCGGCGCCCGCGCACCGAACGCGAGCCCGGCCACGAGGATCCAGAGCCCGCCCGTCAGGACGAGCTCCTCGGCGGGGAGCCTGCGTCGCGGCGCGGCCGGGGCGAGCGAGAGCATCGGCGTGAGCGTCCGGCCGACCGTGACGATGAGGAGCGTGAGCCAGCCGAGGACCGCGAGGTTCAGATGAATCCCGATGGCGCGGTCGTGCGGGACCCCGAGCAAGGGCCTGAAGCCGCGGTCGGCGAGCCCCGCGCCGACCGCCAGCGCCGCGGCCGCGTTGAACGTCGAGAGCAGGGTTCCGAAGCGGCTCGCGAGCAGCATGCGGTCGTGCGGTGCCTGGACGACGAGGGTGACGATCTCCCACGCGACGACGACGAACCCGACCGTCTCCGCGGCGGCCGCGATCCAGGTGAGGCGGTCGTGGTCGTGCGCGATCGCGAAGGCGAGCACGGGGCCGGCGCAGAGCAGCGGCAGCGCCGCCCAGCCGCGCGCGGGGGACGCGTCGTTGCGGAGCAGCGTCGGGAGGACGTGCAGCACGGCCCCGCTGACGGCGAGTGGCAGGAACCCGAGGCCGACGAGGTGCACCGCGAGGAGCACCTCGGCCGAGGCGACACCGGCGTCGGCGAGTTGCGGCGCCGCGGCCACGAGCGCGATCGTGGCCGCGAGCCAGGCGAGGAGCGCCGCGAGGAAGTAGGAGGCGACGAGGGCCACCGGCGCGGGCCGGCCGACCCGGACGCCTCCGGTCATGCCGTGGCGAGCGCCCGGGGGAACAGCACGTTGTTCTCCTCGTGGATGTGCTGGTGCAGGTCGAGCTCGAGCTCGCGGAGGCCGTCGAGCGTCGCGCGGTGCGTGTTGCAGAGCGCGTGGTCGAGGTCATAGCCGTCCGAGAGGTCACGGAGCTTCGCGAGTGCCGATCCGGCCCATTCGTGGTCGTGCTCGAGCTCGGCGACCTGCTCCGCGTCGTACGGCCCGCCGCTCGCGACGAGCGGGAAGAGCTGCGTCTCCTCCGTCACGATGTGCTCCTCGAGCTCCGAGCGGAGCGCGACGAACGTGTCGCGGAGCTCCGAGAGCTCGGGGCGCCCGTCGCCATGGGCGCGCACGACCTTCTCGAGGAGGCCGTCGAGGCGCGGGAGCTCCTCGCGCAGGTGGTCGTGGTGGGCGGTGACGATGTGGTCGCACAGCTCGGAGAGCGGCGCGCTCACCCAGTCGCGCTCGCTCGACGGGGCGCCGGCGACCGACTCCAGGGCGGCGACGGCGTCGTCGACGGCGAGCCCGCGCGCGTCACAGGCGGTGCTCAGGCTCTGCTTGCCGCCACAGCA
>DASSBI010000062.1:0-9165 GCA_035698965.1 Gaiella sp.
CTTCGCGCCGTTCTATCTCGGGCGTGGCGGGAGGCTCGAACGAACGGAGCCGCAGGCCGACGAGCCGGCCGACCGCTACGACTACGACCCGGCCGACCCGGTGCCGACGATCGGCGGCGTCAACTCGGTGCTGACGATGACGCAGGGCGCGGAGACGCCGGTCCTGCCCGGGCCGCTCGACCAGCGCATCCTCGAGGCGCGCGACGACGTGCTCGTCTACACGAGCGACGTGCTCGAGTCCGACCTCGAGGTGATCGGCCCGGTCGAGATGACGCTCTACGCCGCCTCGTCGGCGAAGGACACGGACTTCATCGTGCGCCTCTGCGACGTGTACCCGGACGGACGCTCGATCTTCCTCACCGAGGGGATCATCCGGGCGCGCTACCGGGGGAGCGTCGAGGGCGAGTCGGTCGAGCTGCTCGAGCCCGGCGAGGTCGCCGAGTACCGGATACGGCTCTATCCCGTGGCGAACGTCTTCCGCCGCGGGCACAGGATTCGCGTGGACGTGACGAGCTCCAGCTTCCCCCGCTTCTCGCGGAACCTGAACACCGGCGAGGACGTCGGCACGGGCACACGCATGCAGGTCGCGCACCAGACGGTCGTGCACACCGCCGCATACCCGTCGCACGTGCTGCTTCCCTTGACCGGATGAGCGGGCCGTTCGACCTCACCGGCCTGACCGCGCTCGTGACAGGCTCGACGCGCGGGCTCGGGCACGCGATGGCGCGCGCGCTCGCCGACGCGGGAGCCCGGGTGGCGATCAACGGCCGGACGGCGGAGGCCTGCGAGGCCGTGCTCTGGGACGGCGCGGTCGCAGCCCCGTTCGACGTCACCGACGACGACGCGGTCGCCGAGGGGGTCGCACTGCTCGGCCGGGTCGACGTGCTGGTCAACAACGCCGGCGTCCAGTTCCGCCGCCCGCTCGACCAGGTCGAGCTCGACGACTGGCACCGAGTGCTCGAGACGAACCTGACGAGCGCGTTTCTCGTCTCCCGCGCCGTCGTACCGCAGATGATCGAGCGCGGCAGGGGAAAGATCGTCAACACGTGCTCCGCGACGAGCGAGCTGGGTCGCGAGACGATCGGCCCGTACACCGCCTCGAAGGGTGGTCTGCGGCAGCTGACGCGCGCCATGTGCGCCGACTGGGCGCGCCACGGCATCCAGGCGAACGGCATCGGCCCGGGCTACTTCCGCACCGAGATGAACCGCGACCTCCAGGAGAGCCCCGAGTTCGTCACGTGGCTCGAGCAGCGTGTCCCTGCGCGGCGCTGGGGCGACCCGTCCGAGCTCGGTGGCGCCGTCGTCTTCCTCGCGTCGCCGGCCTCCGACTTCGTCAACGGGCAGATCCTGTACGTCGACGGCGGCCTGCTGGCCGTCCTCTAGATGATGCTGGTCTTCCGGGGCGCGGAGGTCTATCCGGGCGACGGCCTGCCGTTCCGCGCGGACGTCGGCGTGGCGGACGGGCGCATCGCCGCGATCGGACCCCGCGTCGAGGGCGATCTGATCGACGCCGAGGGGCTGATGCTCTGTCCCGGATTCGTCGACCTCCACGCGCACTCGGCGCTCGAGCCGTTCCGCGACCCGCTGCTCGCACCGAAGATCCTGCAGGGCTTCACGACCGAGGTGATCTGCCCCGACGGCCTCGCCCCCGCGCCCGTCCGGGACCGGGAGGCTCGACGCGCGTATCTCCGCGCGCTCGAGGGCGACGGCCCGCCCGAGTGGACGTGGATGACGTTCGCGGAGTACCTCGACGCCCTGCCCGCGACTGCCTCGACGCTCGTCCCGTCGGCGCCGCACGGGGCGATCCGAGAGGCCTGCGACGGGAATGTCGAGGCGATGTGCCGCGAGACCCGGCTCGCGTTCGAGGCCGGAGCGCGGATGCTCTCGTTCGGGCTCGTGTACATCCCTGGCGCGTTCGCCGACACCGACGAGCTCGTCGCGGTCTCGCGTGTTGCGGCCGAGGTCGGCGCGCCCCTCGTCCCGCACGTGCGCAACGAGGGCGCAGGCGTCCTCGACGCCGTCCGCGAGATGGTCGAGGTCTCGGAGCGCTCGGGCGCGCCGCTCCATCTCTCGCATCTCAAGTCGCTCGCCGGCGAGGAGCTGCTCGAGTCGCTGCTCGACCTCGTCGACGCCTCCGGCGCGACATTCGACCAGTACCCCTACGGCGCGGGCGCGACGCTGCTCGCCTCGCTGCTGCCGCCATGGGCGCAGCAGGGTGGCGCGGAGCCGACGCTCGCGCGTGCCGGTGACCCCGAGGCGCGCCGCCGGATCGGAGCCGACGTCGCGGACGGGCTGCCGGGCTGGGAGAACCTGCTCGGCACGCTCGGGCCGGAGAACGTCGTCGTCGCCGGCCGGACGATCGCCGAGCGCGGCGGCGACCCGGTGGAGACCGTGCTCGACCTCCTGCTCGAGAGCGAGCTCGCGGCGCCGATGATCATCCACTACGCGGGCGAGGACGCGGTGCGGACGGTCGCCGCACACCGGCGCCAGCTCGTCGGCTCGGACGGCATCTTCGGCGCGCATCCCCATCCGCGGCTCTGCGGCACGGCGCCCCGCTTCCTCGGCCGGTTCTGCCTGCGCGAGGGGCTTCTGCCAGTCGAGGAGGCCGTCGCCCGGCTCACCGCACGCGCCGCCGACCTGCTCGGGCTCGCGGACCGCGGCCGGATCGAGGTCGGCAAGCGGGCCGATCTCGTGCTGCTCGACCCCGCGCGTTACGTCGACACGGCGACGTATGAGGATCCGATGCGAAGCCCCGAGGGCGTGGTGGGCGTCTGGGTCGCGGGCGAGGCGGTGGTCCGCGACGGTGCTGTCACCGGTGCGCGGCCGGCCGGCGTACTTCGCTGAACGCCCGGAGCAGCGCCTCGCGTGCCTCCGGCCGCCCGCCGAAAGGAATCCGCAGGTGCGGCGTCGCGGCGTGGAAGTGGCGTCCCGGCAGGGCGGGGATGCCGTGGTCACGCGCCAGCCGGTCGCTCCACTCGTCCTCGTCGCCCTCCACTGCGGCCCACACGAACGCGGCTGCCTCGGGCAGCTCTGCCCGGAGCCCTGCCGCGTTCGCGGCCTCGATCGCGCGGGGCCGCATCTCGTCGAGCTCGGCCATGGCGGCGTCGAGCCAGTCGCGCGGCCCCTCGAGCACGGCGAGCGCGGCCGACTGGGCGACGCCGTCGATCGCGAGCGCCTGCCACTGGAGCTCGCGGGCGAGCGCGTCGATCACCCACTCCGGCCCGACCGCGTAGCCCACCCGCCAGGCGGCCATCGCGTATGTCTTGGAGAAGCTGCGCAGGACGAGCGTCCGCTCGCGCAACGTCGGATGCTCGGCCGGCGAGCGGTGGACGTGCCCGTCCCAGAGGAGGCCGGCGTACGCCTCGTCGGAGAGGAGGAGCGCGTCGCTCCCGTCGAGCGCCGCGGCGATCGCGTCGAGGTCGCTCTCCCGGAACACGTACCCGGTCGGGTTCACCGGCGTCGAGACGATCGCGAGCGTCGTCTCCGGGCCAACGAGGCGGTCGTACTCGTCCCAGTCGCGCCCGACCGCGCAGGCGCCGCCCGCCGCCTCGACGAGCTGCGGGAAGAAGAAGGACGGCGCGTGCGCCACGGACTTCGAGCCGAAGGCCCGCGCCGCGAGGTAGAGCGCCTGCATCCCGCCGAGCGTGACGATCACGTTCCTCTCGGGATCGACACCGTGCTCGGAACCGATGGCCTCGCGTAGCGCCGGAAGCCCCTTCGTCGGCGCGTACGGCGCGCGTGTCGCGGCCCGCGTCGCTGCCTCGACGACGTGCGGCGGCATGTCGACCGCCGGATGCCCGCCGACCGCGAGCAGGCCGGGCCACCGCTCGCCGAGCTCGCGCGAAGGCATCCAGCTCACGCGGGCGCGCTCTCGCGGTCGCGACGACGGAGCTCTCCTCGCCGGATCTTCCCGGTCACGGTCAGCGGCAGCTCCTCGACGAACGCGATGGCGCGCGGGTACTCGTACGCGGAGAGTCGCTCGCGGACGAACGCCTGCAACTCCGTCGCAAGCTCGTCGCTCGGCGCAACCCCCGGCGCCGCCACGACGTAGGCCTTCACGACCTCGCCGCGCTCGGCGTCCGGCGAGCCGATCACGGCTGCGAGCGCCACCGAGCGATGGCGGACGAGGCACTCCTCGACCGGGCCGGGGCCGATCCGGTGGCCTGCGCTCGAGATCACGTCGTCGTCGCGCCCGACGAAGCGGAGGTAGCCGTCGGCATCCCGTTCCGCCTGGTCGCCCGTGAAGAGCCAGCCGTCGCGAACCTTGTCCGCCGTCGCGTCGTCGTTGCGCCAGTAGCCGAGAAACACGACGGGATCGCCCTCCACGCGTACGCACACCTCTCCCTCGACGACCCGTACGTCGTGCCCGGGGTAGGGCAGCCCCATCGAGCCCGGGCGCGCCTCCCAGGCAGCGGAGTTGCCGACGAGGAGATTCGCCTCGGTCTGCCCGTAGAACTCGTTGAGCCGCGCGCCCAGCCGTTCGCCGCACCAGGCTGCGGTCTCGGCGCCGACGGTCTCGCCGCCGCTCGCCACCGTCCGCAGGGCGACGGGCGTCCCGGGGTCGTGGCTCGCCATCAGCCGCAGCGCGGTCGCCGGCATGAACACGTTTCGGACGCCGACGTGCGCCATCAGGTCGAAGGCGCGCTCCGGGTCGAACTTGCCGCCGCGGTACGCGACGACGGCAACTCCGTGCCGGAGCGCAGGCATCAGCACGTCGTAGAGGCCGCCGATCCAGGCCCAGTCCGCGGGCGACCAGATCCTGTCGTCCTTGCAAGGGAAGGAGTCGTGCGAGAGCTCGAAGCCCGGCAGGTGGCCGGCGAGCACGCGATGCGCGTGGAGCGCGCCCTTCGGCGGGCCGGTCGTGCCCGACGTGTAGACGAGGAGCGCGGGCGTGTCGGGCGTCGTCGCGACCGCCTCGAACCGCGGCGAGGCGGCCGCCAGCAGGGCCGGCAGATCGCGGTCGACGTCGACGAGCGTGACGTCGAGGCCGAGCCCAGCGATGCGCTCGAGCGGCTCGGTCTCGCCGAGCACGACGCGGACGTCCGCGTCGCGGAGTCGCGTCCCGAGCCCGTCCGGCCCGAAGAGGACGGAGAGCGGCACGGCGATCGCGCCGATTTTGGCCGCGGCGACGTGCGCGACGGCTGTCTCGGGTCGCTGCGGCAGGACGATCCCGACGCGGTCGCCGAAGCCCACTCCGAGCCCGCGCAGCGAGTTCGCAAGCCGGTTCGAGTCGTCCGCGAGCTCGCCGAAGGTCACCGTCCGGGTGATCGAGCGCCCGTCGGTGACGAGAATCGCGGGTGCATCGCGCGGCTGCCGCTCGCAGACGTCGATGCCGAGGTTGAGCGTCTCGGGCAGATCCCAGCGGAAGGACGAGCGGAGCTCGTCGTACGCCGTCCGGCTCACCGCGCGGAGCTGGGGGCGGCGGCCCAGAGCCGCTCGAGCGTTGCGAGGTAGATCCGTGCCGAGCGGGCGAGCTCGTCGACGGCGATCGACTCGACGTCCGCGTGCGCCCCCTCCCCACGCGGGCCGTGGTAGACGGTCGGGATGCCGCCGACGGCCTGGAAGATCGCGGCGTCGGCGACGACCTTGACCCCGGTCGTCTCGAGCGTCTCGCCCGTCACCTCCTCGTAGCCCTCGCGCAGCGCGACGGCGAGCGGATGCTCGGGATCGATCGAGTACGCATCCCGCACGAGCTTCAGCCGCACGTCGATCGCACAGCCGGACTCCGCCGCGATCGGCGCGACGAGCGCGTCGTACTCCGCCTGCACCGCGGCGAGGGTGTTGCCCGGCGCCCACCGGCGCGTCCCTACCAGGCGGCACGTCGCCGGATGGCGGTTGTAGAAGTCGCCGCCGTGGACCTCGCCGAAGAAGTACGTCTCGGCGCCGACCCACGCGTACTCGGTCGCGGACAGCTCCTCGTTCCGCGCACGGACCGCCTCGATCGCCCGCGCCGCGACGAGGATCGGGTTCGGCGTCCCGGCCGGCGTCTGCAGCTCGTGGGTCGGCATCCCCTCACGCGTGATCTCGATCTCCACGGTCGCCTGCCCCATGTGCGCGGCGACGAGACGATCGCCCGCCAGCTCGCAGACGATCGCGTAGTCCGCCGTGAAGCCGTGCTCGCCGAGGAGCCACGTCAGATCCTCGCCGCGCCCGCCGGGCGCCTCGTGGAGGCCGATCGCGACAAGGACGAGCTCGCCGGGAAACGAGCGGCCGGACTCGGCGACGACGCGCACCGCCTCGGTCGCCGCGGCGACCGGGCCCTTCATGTCGGCGCTGCCGCGACCCCAGACGCGCCCGTCCTCGATCCGCGCCGGATCGTGCGGGATCGGCACCGTGTCGAGGTGGCCGTTCAGGACGATCGTCGGCCCGGGCTCGTCGCCTCGCAGGCGGCCGATCACGATCGGGGTCGCCGGGAACGGGTCGTCGAGGACCTCGACCTCCAGCCCGATCTCCTCAAGCTTGCGCGCGTAGAGCCGCGCGACGTCGGCGGTGTCGCCCGTCGGGCTCTCGACCTCGACGAGCGCGAGCGTCAGGTCGCGAAGCCTGCTCGCGTCAACGCCCATGGCTGTCCCGCGCGACCCGGAAGCCGATGTGCGCCTGACGACGGGCCGGCCGGCTCCAGCTCCGCATCGCGCATCTCGCCCAGGCGAGCCCGGGGCTCGCGTACGAGCCGCCGCGCAGCACGCGCTCGCCGTCGCCCGTCTCCGTCGCCGTCCACTCCCAGACGTTGCCTGCCATGTCCTCGAGACCGTACGGGCTCGCGCCGCACGGGTGTGTGCCGACCGGCGATGTCGTCCCCCGCTTGAGCCCGGAGCCGACGGCGGCGCGGCTCGCGTCCTCCTCGTCGCCCCACGGGAACCGGCGCGCGTCCGTCCCGCGCGCGGCCTTCTCCCACTCCGCCTCGGTCGGCAGCCGTCCGCCGGCCCAGGCGCAGAACGCGGTGGCGTCGTTCCAGTCGACGAAGGCCACGGGATGGTCGTCCGGAGCAGGCCAGTGCGGCGGCCGCCCGGCGCCGCCGTCCGCGACGAAGCCCGCGTACTGGCCGTTCGTGACCGGCATCCGGCCGAGCTCGAAGGCGTCGACGTCGACGACGTCGTGCTCGCTCTCCGGGTCTCGGCCGATCGGGTAGTCACCGCCGGGGACGTCGACCCAGTCGAAGTCGGCGCTGGGATCGACGGCGACGACGCGGAAGCCGACGTACGGGTCGCGCGCGGCGGGGTCGACAGGGAACCGGTACGAGCAGCGAAGCTCGTTCGGGCCGCTGAGGTACGACCCGCCGCGGACGGCGTCCCCGGTCGTCCACTCCCAGACGTTGCCCGCCATGTCGAGAGCGCCGCACGCCGAGGCGCCCGCGCGATGCACGCCCGCCTCCGACGGCACGCCGATCCCGGCGGCGAAGGTCGTGCGCGAGCGATCGGGCAAGTCGTCTCCCCACGGCCAGAGCCGGTCGTCCTGTCCACGGGCCGCAGCCTCCCACTCCTCCTCGGTCGGCAGTCGCACGCCCTCCCGCCTGCAGAACGCCTCCACCTCCGCCCGCGACACGTACGTGACGGGTCGCTCGTCGCCCTCGCCGTGGAAGCGGCGGTTCGTCACAGGCACGCGCGAGATCCGGAACGCATCGAGCGTGACGACGCGCCGCGGGCGCTCGTCATCGTCGGGCGGAAACAGGTCCGCGGCGTCGCGGCCCATCCGAAACGGCCCCGCCGGAACCACGCACCAGTCGATCATGCGGGAATCACCGGGAGCACGATCTCGCCGCCGAAGACGGTCTGCTCGGCAACCTCCATGCGCGTGTGCCGGCCGATCGGCTCGCCCGTGTTCGGGTTGCGCTCGAGCCGAGGGAAGTTCGACGAGGAGACGTCGACCCGGATGCGGTGGCCGGCGGCGAAGACGTTCGACGTGGGCGGCAGCAGGATCGTGACCTCGTACTCCTGCCCCGGCTCCATCAGCTCCTCCTGCTCGAAGCCGTTGCGGTAGCGGCAGCGGATGATCGAGTCGTTGATCAGCATCGCGTAGCCGTCGGGGTAGTCCTCGTTCGGCGGGTGGACGTCGACCAGCTTCGCCGTGAAGTCGGTGTCGACGGCCGACGACGCGATGCGGAGCTTCACGGTCGTGCGGCCGGTCACCTCGACGGCCTCGGCCAGCGGCTCGGTCTCGTAGACGAGCACGTCGGCACGGTCGGCGAGCTTGCGTCCCGGCACCGTCGACGTGAAGTAGTCCTCGGACTCGACCTGGTCAGCGGGGCCCGGGGTCATGATGTTGCGCATCAGGAGCGCCGGGTTGAGCAGCCGCATCCACATCGGCTCCATCCCCTCCCCGGCGCCCGGAAGCTCGCCGACGGCGCAGTAGTTGCCGCCGATCGTCGGCACCGGATCCTCGGGGTCGTACGTGAAGCGCCGCGGCTCGTCGTCGCCCGCCTCGGTCGAGAGCGAGCCGTCGCCGCGCAGGTGGAAGGTCGTCGGCACGGCACGCGCGAGCGGCCACTCCTGCTCGTCGCGCCAGGAGCCGCCGTGGTCGAGCTTGCCCTCCTCGGTCTTGCGGCCGCTGCCGCCGCCCATGACGAAGAGCTTCACCGGCGCCTCGTCGGCGGGCTGTCCCGTCGCGTCGTCCGGAAGGAAGCGGTCGAACCACGCGAGCTGCTCCTCGAAGTAGCGCTGCACGCCCCACCTCGACGCCTCGCCGAAGTCGACGTCGAGCGTGAACGTCGCGTCGCCGCGCATGCCGACGTGGCTCCACGGCCCGACGATCAACCGCTGCGGCGACTCGTTCTTCTCCTGCATCGCGGCGAAGTACTCGGTGTCCGCGTGCGGGAAGCCGTCGTACCAGCCGGTGGTCATGGTGGCCGGGATGTCGGCGTGCTCTCCGAAGAAGCGCGCGCAGTCGTTCTCCTTCTTCGCCCACCAGTCGTCGTAGGCGCCGCGCGTCGCGTAGTTCTCGAGCGTCTCGTCGAGCGCCGGCACGTGCTTGAGCGCGCGCTCGCCCTTGTGCCACGGCCAGCCCCACATCAGCTCGCGCAGGTTGCGTAGGTCGTCCCAGACGTCCTCCTGCAGCGCCGGGTTCGCCTGCACCTCCTGCGCGTCGGCGGCGTGGATGTAGAGGGCCCAGAACATGTGCAGCTGCATCGCGCCGCCCTCGCGCGTCTGGTGGTGGTACGTCGTGGTCGGC
>DASSBI010000063.1:0-5561 GCA_035698965.1 Gaiella sp.
GAGTTCCGCTCGCGCCACGCCGGAGCGCTCTCGGGCGGCCAGCAGCAGCAGCTCGCGATCGCCCGCGCTCTCGTCTCGGCGCCGGACGTCCTGCTTCTCGACGAGCCCTCGCTGGGGCTCTCGCCGACGATCACGGACGCGGTCTTCGAGGCGCTCGCCGCGATCCGCGACCAGGGGCTCGCCGTCCTCCTCGTCGAGCAGCGTGCGCAGCGGACGGTCGCGCTCGCGAACCGCTGTCTCGTCCTCGCGAACGGCGAGGTTCGCCTCACGCTGACGCCCGACGATGCGGCCGACACCGAGCGGATGATCCACGCCTACCTCTCGTGACCAGTCTCCTCGCCAGCGGCCTGACCGACTTCCTGCGCGCCGCGGTCGATCCCCAGGTGCAGGTCGACGCGATCGGGATCGGCGCCATCTACGCGCTGATGGCGGTCGGGATCGGCCTCGTCTTCGGCGTGCTCCGGCTCGTCAACTTCGCCTACGGCCAGCTCGTGATGGCCGGGGCGTTCGCGCTCGCGTTCGCGTCCGACCGCGACTGGCCGGTGTGGGCAGGCATCGTCCTCTGCTTCGCGGTCGTGATCGCGCTCACGATGGCGATGGACCGCGTCGTCTTCCGCCCGCTCCGTACGCAGTCGCCGGCGACGATGCTCGTCGCGACGTTCGCGGTCGCCTTCCTCCTGCAGGCGATCGCGCTCGTCATCGACCAGCGAGACGACACGCTCGGCGAGCCCGCCGCGTCGCTCGCGCGACTCAACCTGCCGTGGGTCATCTTCGGCACGGACGTCAGGAAGATCACGGTGGTCGCGATCGTCACCGCCGCGGTCTGCCTGGTGGCGCTCGTGCTGTTCCTCGGCCGGACGACCGTCGGGCTCCAGATGCGGGCCGCGGCGATGGACTTCCAGACGGCGCGGCTGCTCGGCGTCCGCGCGAACCGCGTGATCGGCTCCGCCGTGTTCCTCTCGGGCGTCCTCGCCGCCATCGTCGCCGTGATGCTCACGGTCCAGCAGCCGCTCGTCACCTCGACCTTCGCGCTGCGCGAGACGATCGTCGTGCTCGCGGGCGTCGTCGTCGGGGGCATGAACCGGCTCGTTTCGGCGACGCTGGGCGGATTCGCGATCGGCTACGCGTCGGGGCTGCTGGGCGGTGCGCTACCGACCGAGCAGAGCCAGTACCTGCCGTCCTTCCTGTTCGGGCTCGTCATCCTCACGCTCCTCGTCCGGCCGAGCGGCCTCTTCACGCGAGGCGGGGGAACGGTGGAGCGGGTATGAGCTCTAGGCTCGACGGAGGCTCCAGGGAGCGGAGGCGCCGGCTTCGCCGGTGCCGGGAGCGGGTATGAGGCGCGTCCGCACGACCGTGCCGCTCGCATTCCCGCTCGTGCTCGTCGTCGCCACGGGCGTCGTCGGCACGTTCTTCGACCGCGCGACCGAGATCTACTTCATCAACGCCCTCGTGATGGTCTCGATGGTCGTCGCGCTCTACGTGTTCGTCGGCAACTCGGGCGTCCTCTCGTTCGGGCACATGAGCTTCGTCGCGATTGGCGCCTGGACAGCGGGAGTGCTCTCCGTTCCGGTCGAGGAGAAGCCTGCGACGATGCCGTCGCTCTACGGCTTCCTCGGCGACTCCACGGTGGGGAACGTCCCGTCGCTCCTGCTCGCGGCGCTCGTGGGAGGCATCTTCGCGCTCGTCGCGGGGCTCCCGCTGATGCGGCTTTCCGGCCTTGCGGCCGGGATCGCGACGTTTGCCGTGCTCGAGATCACGAACAACATCCTCCGCTACTACGAGAAGATCGGGCCGGGGCTCAACGTCTTCTCGTCGGTGCCCGAGACGACGGATCTCCAGCAGGCCGCGATCGGCGCGGTGGTCGCGATCCTCGTCGCCTTCGGGTACCAGGTGAGCCGCTTCGGGCGACAGCTGCGTGCCGCACGCGACGACGCGCCGGCGGCGCGCGCGGTCGGCATCTCCGTCTACCGGCAGCGGCTGATCGCGTTCGCGTTGTCCGGCGCGCTCGCCGGGTTCGCCGGAGGGCTCTACGTCCACTTCCTCCCGATCAGCATCGACGCGGTCTACCTCGATCTGACCTTCCTCACGCTCGCGATGCTCGTCGTCGGTGGGATGACGAGCCTCTGGGGCGCCGTCGTCGGGGCGCTCGCGGTATCGGGGCTCGACTCCGTCCTGGCGGAGGCAGAGAACGGCCTCGGCGGGATCGACCTCCCTGCGGGCAGCCGCACCATCGTGGTCGGCGCGCTGATGGCGCTCGTCCTCATCCTGCGGCCCGAGGGGATCACCGGCGGCCGGGAGGTCCGCCCGGGACCGCTCCTGCGATCGCGAAGCCAAAAGGAAGGAGCGGGATGAGGATCTGCGTGGTCGGGTGCGGGGCCGTTGGATCGCTGTTCGCGGCGAACCTCGCGACCCTGGACGACGTCGAGGTGTGGGCGTTCGATCTGAACAAAACGCATGTCGACGCTATCAAACGGAACGGCTTGCAACTCGTCGGTGCCGGCGACGTCCTCGGTCGACCGCACGCGACGAGCGACCCTACCGAGATCCCCGCGTGCGACTTCGGCATCGTGGCGACGAAGGCGATGCACGCCGACGCCGCCATCGCAGCGACAGCCCACGCATTCGCCGAGGGAGCCGTCGCGAGCGTCATGAACGGCGTCGGCAACGAGGAGACGCTCGCCCCGCACGTCGAGCGCGTGATTCGCGGCACGACCTTCCCGGCGGGGAAGCTGCTCGAGCCCGGCGTGGTCCAATGGGACGTGAAGGGCGACACGACCTTCGGCCCGTTCGAGCCGAGGCCGATCCCGGTCGGCACGATCGCGCCGCTGGCCGAGGCTTGCACGCGCGCCGGCATGCCCACGACGGCGGTGACCGACGCGCGGCCCGGGCAATGGCGGAAGGTGATCTTCAACGCAGCCACGAACCCGATGGGCGCGCTCACCGGGCTCACCCACGGGCGGCTCTGCGAGCGCCCCGACCTGCGCGCCGTCGTCTCCGGCCTCGTCGACGAGGGGAAGGCGGTCGCGGCGGCGCAGGGGATCGAGCTGGACGCCGACCCCGAGGAGCTGATCGACCACGCGGCGCGACCCGACGTCGCCTACGGGCACAAGGCCTCGATGCTCCAGGACGTCGAGGCACGCCGGACGACCGAGGTCGACTACCTGAACGGCGGCATCGCGCGCTTCGGGCGCGAGCTCGGCGTACCCACACCGCTGCACGACACCATCACCGCACTCGTCAAAGGGGTTGAGGCTTCATGGGAACAGTGAGCAACAGCGTCGGTGACAGGCTTCAGCCTGTTGCCGACACCGTTTCCGTCGGGGACAGACTGAAGTCAGTCCTCCACGCAGATTCGGAGCTCGACAGGCGCTACGCCAATGTCCGGGAGGCGATGGCCGCCGCGGAGCTCGACGGCCTCGTCGTCGCCGGGAGCGAGTACTCGGGCTTCGAGGGCGCCGTCACGTACATGTCCGGCTTCCAGATCGTCCACCGCTACGCATACGTCGTCGTGCCGGCCGACGGCGACCCGTTCGTCGTCTTCCCGGCGGAGGCGCGCTACGTCGGCGAGCACGGCACCGCACTTCTCGAGCAGCGGTTCGACCCGCACCCGGGCGCAGCCATCGCCGCGCACGCGAAGGACGCCGGCTGGAAGCGGATCGGCGTCTACGGCCTCGACTACGTGATGACCGTGCGCGACTACCGGCCGCTCGAGGGTTTCGAGATCGTGCCGTTCGACGTGGAGTTCGACCTCGCCCGTGCCGTCAAGAGCGAGGCCGAGCTCGAGAGCGTGCGCGACTCCGTGCGCATCAACCGGCGTGGCTTCGAGCTGTGGGCCGAGGCCTACGCGCCGGGACGCAGCGCCGCCGACGTCATGGCCGCCGCGGAGGAGTACTTCATCGCCGAGGGCTGCGGCCGGCTGACGATGAACATGGTGTTGACGGCGCCCGGCCGC
This sequence comes from Gaiella sp., assembly GCA_035698965.1. GTDB lineage: Bacteria > Actinomycetota > Thermoleophilia > Gaiellales > Gaiellaceae > Gaiella. The sequence goes on from DASSBI010000063.1 coordinate 3,953, forward strand.
TCGGGAGTCGCCTTTCCGGAGTTCAAGATCGCGCGGAAGGAGGAAGTCCTCGGCGACTTCGTCCTTCCCTCCCTCGAGGTCGCGGGGCCGGGGATGCACTGGGTCGAGGTCTCGCGCGCGGTCGCGGCGGCGGGGACGGAGCTGTCGGACGACACGAAGGCGATGGCCGAGGCGTACGACGAGTACTTCGCGGCGGCGAAGGGCGCGATGCGCGCGGGCGCGACGTGCCACGACGTCCATATGGCCGTCTCCAGGGGGTTCACCGACCGCGGGTACCACCTCGGGCACGTCACCGGACACTCGATCGGGATGACGATGATCGAGTTCCCGAAGGTGGGAGAGGGCGTGGAGACCGAGTTGCGTGAGAACATGGTGCTCTCGATGCACCCGCACGCGATCGCCGCGAACGGCGAGGACTGCCTCTACATGCAGGACACGTGGCTCGTGACGGCCGACGGCGGCGTGCCGCTGGCGGGCCTCGAGATGGGAATCGTCGTGCGATGACGCTCGCAGACGGCCTCGTCCGGAACGAGGACGGCGTCGTCCGCTGCCGCTGGGGGAGCGGGGAGCAGCCGGAGTACCGTGCCTACCACGACCACGAGTGGGGCCGCCCGGTGACCGACGACGTGCGGCTGTTCGAGAAGCTCGCGCTCGAGGGGTTCCAGGCCGGGCTCTCCTGGCTGACGATCCTGCGCAAGCGCGAGGCGTTCCGGCGGGCCTTCGCGGGCTTCGACTTCCATCAGGTCGCCCGTTTCGGCGAGCGCGACGTCGCACGGCTTCTCGGCGACGCGTCGATCGTCCGCCACCGTGGGAAGATCGAGTCGACGATCAACAACGCCCGGCAGGCGCTCGAGCTCGTCGAGGCGGAGGGCTCGCTCGCAGCGTTCGTCTGGCGGTTCGAGCCGGACCGCGCGGCGCGGCCAAAGCGCATCACCCGCGAGGCGCTGCTCGGGCTGGCCCACACCGACGCGTCACGCGCGCTCGCGAAGGAGCTCAAGCGCCGCGGCTGGACGTTCGTCGGCCCGACCACCGTCTACGCGTTCATGCAGGCGATGGGCCTCGTCGACGACCACATCGAGGGTTGCGACGCCCGTCCACGGGTCGAGGCGGCGCGGTCTTCCCTGACGCGCCCCGTGACGTAGAATCGAAACCGTGAGCTGGCCGTGGATCGTCCTGCTCGCCCTTGGCGTCCTGGTGGTCGCCGCCGCGGAGTGGCCGAGGGTCTCGGGCGTACTGGGCGCCGACGCCCGTCGGCGGCGTGACCGGGAGCGGCGCAAGGCCAAGCTCCGCGTGGTGCGGACCGACGACGACGACTTCGTCGAGAGCGTCCGGCGCGACCTGGACTCGCTGCCGACGACCGAAGAGCCCCGCTCGAAGCGGCCCTAGAACGAAGCGGCCTAGAAGCTAGGGCCGCGCTGCGTGAGCGGAGAGGGCCTTCGCGAAAGGCCCCCGCCGCTTCACGCAGCTCCCCCCGTCGAGCGCGTGTGGCCTCCCGCTGCCGTCTGCAGGAAGGCGAGCAGCGCATCCGCGCTCCCGAACGCGACGGAGTCGCCGGTCCGGACGTGCTCGACCACACCGCGGAGGCCCGCGACCGTTCCCCACGTCGGGT
>DASSBI010000064.1:0-11465 GCA_035698965.1 Gaiella sp.
CGCCGCCGCGGCCGCCTCCGCCACCACCTCCGCCCCGCGTCGCGCGACGGCGGCGGCGTCGGGCAGGACGTCGACCTCGAACGGCAACCTAGGCGCTCTTCTCGTCGTGGCCGCCGAACTGCTTGCGCATCGCGGAGAGGAGCCGGTTCGCGAAGTCGTCGGCGCCGCGCGAGGTGAAGCGGGAGTACAACGCCGCGGTGAGAACCGGAGCCGGGACTCCCTCCTCGATCGCTGCGATCGACGTCCAGCGCCCCTCGCCGGAGTCCGAGACATGGCCCGCGAACTCCTCGAGCGTCGGCGACTCCTGGAGCGCCTGCGCCGTCAGGTCGAGGAGCCAGGAGCCGACGACGCTGCCCCGGCGCCAGACCTCCGCCACCTCGCGCGTGTCGACGTCGTACTGATAGAGCTCGGGGCGCTCGAGCGGCGCGGTCTCGGCATCGGCATCACGCGTGCCGGTGCCGACGTCGGCGTTCGCGATGATGTTGAGGCCCTCGGCGTACGCGGCCATCAGCCCGTACTCGATGCCGTTGTGCACCATCTTCACGAAGTGGCCGGCGCCGTTCGGCCCGCAGTGGTAGTAGCCGTGCTCCGCCTGGCTCGGGTCGCCCGTCCGCCCGGGCGTCCGCGGCGCGGAGTCGATGCCCGGCGCGATCGTCGCGAAGATCGGGCTCAGGTGGTCGACGACCTCCTTCTCGCCGCCGATCATCAGGCAGAAGCCGCGCTCGAAGCCCCAGACGCCCCCGCTCGTGCCGCAGTCGACGTGGTGGATGCTCTTCTCGCGGAGCGCTGCGGCGTGCCGGATGTCGTCGATGTAGTGCGTGTTGCCGCCGTCGATCACGATATCGCCCTCCTCGAGGACGTCCGCGAGCTCGTCGATCGTCTCGTCGGTGATCGCGCCGGCGGGCACCATCACCCACACGGCGCGCGGCTTCTCGAGCTTCGCGACGAAGTCCTCCAGCGAGGTCGCGCCCTCGGCGCCGTCTGCCTCGAGCGCCTTCACGGCGTCCGGCGAGACGTCGTAGCCGACGCACCGGTGGCCGCCCTTCATCAGACGGCGCACGATCCCGGCGCCCATCCGGCCGAGCCCGACCATTCCGAGCTGCATGGGGGTGTCCGTGGCCATTTACTCGCTCCTTTGTCCCAGGATGAACCGCTCGACGGCGTTCGCGAAGCCGTCGTCGTCGTTCGAGGTCGTGACGCGTCGCGCCGCCCGCTGCACCTCGCGGTCGGCGTTGCCCATCGCGATCGACAGTCCCGAGTGCGCGAACATCAGGACGTCGTTGGGCATGTCGCCGATCGTCGCGATCTCCTCGGGCGGGATTGCGTAGCGCTCCGACAGGAACCGCGCGACTGCGCCCTTGTTCGCGAGCGGGTGCGTGATGTCGAGGTAGTACGGCTGCGAGCGGGACGACGAGACGGTGTCGCCGAACTTATCGTTCGCGGCCGTCGCGGCGGCCGCCACAGCGTCATGGTCGTCGCTCACACCGACGATCTTGGCGACACGGCTCTCCATGCCGTCGAAGTTGTCGACCACGGTCGGCTCGAACTGCACCGTCTCGGCCTCGCGGGCCACGTGCGGGCCGTCGGGATCGACCACGAGCCAGTCCGACCCACGATAGAGCCAGGCGTCGAGCCCGAACGATGCGAGCAGCTTCACGGCGCGACCGACCAGCTCATCCGGGACGACCCGGTCCTCGACGACGCTCATGTCGGGCTCGACGATGAGCCCGCCGTTGAACGCCGCGATCGGAGAGGAGAGAGCGAGCGGCTCGACGAGCATCGACATGCCGCGTGGCGGACGCCCGCTCGTCACGGCGAACACGATTCCGGCCGCGTGGAGGTCGCGGACCGCCGCGATCGAGCGATCGCTGAGCGACTTGTCCGACTGGACGAGCGTCCCGTCGACGTCGGCGAGCACGAGACGGATCACTTCGTCGCCCGGTAGCGGCGGATCAGCGCGTTCGTCGACGAGTCGTGCGCCAGCTCGGGCTCGTCCTCGCTGGAGAGCTCCGGGACGATCCGCTGGGCGAGCGCCTTGCCGAGCTCGACGCCCCACTGGTCGAACGAGTTGATCTCCCAGATCGTCCCCTGCGTGAAGACGCTGTGCTCGTAAAGGGCGACGAGAGTGCCGAGCGAAAACGGCGTCAGCTCCTCGGCCAACAGCACGTTGCTCGGCCGGTTGCCCTCGAAGACGCGGTGCGGCACGACCGCCTCGGCCGTCCCCTCGGCGCGCACGTCTGCCTCCGTCTTCCCGAAGGCGAGCGCCTCGGCTTGCGCGAAGACGTTCGACATGAGGATGTCGTGGTGCGCGGCGAGCGGGTTCAGGGTCCGCGAGAAGCCGATCAGGTCGACGGGGATCAGCTTCGTCCCCTGGTGGATCAGCTGGTAGAAGCTGTGCTGGCCGTTCGTCCCGGGCTCGCCCCAGAAGACTGCGCCGGTCTGGTAGTCGACATGCCGCCCGGCGAGCGTGACGTGCTTGCCGTTCGACTCCATCGTCAGCTGCTGGAGGTAGGCCGGGAACCGCTTCAGGTACTGCTCGTACGGCATCACGCCGACGGTCTGGGCGTCGAAGAAGTCGCCGTACCAGACGCAGAGGAGGCCCATCAGCACGGGGAGGTTCCGCTCGAACGGCGTCGTACGGAAGTGCTCGTCCATCGCGTGGAACCCGCCGAGCAGGTCGTGGAAGCGCTCCGGCCCGATCGCGAGCATCGTCGAGAGCCCGATCGCGGAGTCCATCGAGTAGCGCCCGCCGACCCAGTCCCAGAAGCCGAACATGTTGTCCGTGTCGATGCCGAACTTCGCGACCTCGTCGGCGTTCGTCGACACCGCGACGAAGTGCTTCGCGACCGCCTCCTCGTCGCCGAGCGCCGCGAGCGCCCAGTCACGCGCCGTGTGCGCGTTGGTCATCGTCTCGAGCGTCGTGAACGTCTTCGACGAGACGACGAACAGCGTCTCCTCAGCGGAGAGATCGCGGGTCGCCTCGACGAAGTCGGTCGAGTCGACGTTCGAGACGAATCGGAAGGTCATGTCGCGCCGCGTGTAGTGGCGGAGCGCCTCGTAGGCCATCACCGGGCCGAGGTCGGAGCCCCCGATACCGATGTTGACGACGTTGCGGATCGGCTTGCCGGTATGGCCGGTCCAGGCGCCCGAGCGGATCCGGTCGGCGAAGGACGCCATCCGGTCGAGCACCGCGTGGACGTCGGCGACGACGTCGCGGCCGTCGACGACGAGGGACGTGCCTTTGGGCATTCTGAGGGCGACGTGGAGGACGGAGCGGTTCTCGGTCGTGTTGATGCGGTCGCCGCGGAACATGGCCTCCGTCCGTTCGGCGACGCCCGACTCGCGGGCGAGCTCGAGCAGGAGGCGCAGCGTCTCGTCGGTGACGCGGTTCTTCGAGTAGTCGAGGTAGATCCCGGCGGCCTCGGCCGCGAGCCGCTCGCCGCGCCCCGGGTCCGCGGCGAAGAGGTCGCGCAGGTGAAGGTCGCGGACCGCCGCGAAGTGGCGCTCGAGCGCGGCCCACGACGGCCGTTCGCGGAGCGGCGCGATCATCCCGGCAGGGCGTCCGGGCCGGGCGGTCGCGTGTACAGGTCACTCTCGTCGAGCATCCTGTCCCCATTCTTCACCCAACGCTCCTGGATCTCCCCGAGGGACGCCGCCGACGCCGTTCATCCAGGGCGTCAACCTGCGGCGGGTCATGGCAGCCACGGGTCTCTCCAGCCTCCGTGGTCGCGGGTCAGGTCGTCGGCGGCCTTCGGCCCCCAGGTTCCCGGCTCGTACGCCTCGACCGGCGACGGCGCGTCGATCAGCGGCTGCACGACACGCCACATCTCCTCGACGACGTCCTGCCGCGCGAAGTGGAACGACTGCCCGCGCAGCGCTGCCTCGAGCAGCACCTCGTAGGCCGTGGGCCCCTCACCGCCCATCGATGCGAACTCCATGTCGAGGTCGATCGGGCGCAGTGCCAGCCCCTCCGCTGCCTTGGCCTGCAGCTTGAGGCGCGCCCCCGGCTGCGGGCCGATGCGCAGGACGAGCTCGTTCCCCGGCGGTCGTGGGGTGCCCCGCGGCGCGAGCCCGAGCCACGGCGTCTCCCGGAAGACGAGCCGCACCTCGGTCACGGTCACCGGCAGCGACTTGCCAGCACGGATGAAGAAGGGGACGCCCGACCAGCGCCAGTTGTCGATCTCGAGCCGCATCGCGCAGTACGTCTCGGTCTGCGATCCTGCCGCGACGCCGTCGACGTCGAGGTAGCCGCGGTACTGGCCGCGCACGTAGTGCGCCGGGTCGGCGTCGGCCATCGCGAGGAAGACGTCCCGCTTGCGGTCGCGGACGACGTCGAGGGTGCCGCCCGCGGGTGCCTCCATGGCGACGAGGCTCAGCACCTGGAGCAGGTGGTTCTGGACGACGTCGCGCATCGCGCCGACCGGGTCGTAGAAGTGGCCTCGGTCGGCGATGCCGAAGCTCTCGCCCATCGTGATCATCACGGAGTCGACGAAGTACCGGTTCCAGACCGGCTCGAGGACGGTGTTCGAGAAGCGCAGGAAGAGGATGTCCTCGACGGACATCTTCCCCAGGAAGTGGTCGATCCGGTAGATCTGCGACTCGTCGAGCGAGGCGTGCAGCTCGTCGTCCAGCGCGCGAGCGGATGGGAGATCGTGCCCGAACGGCTTCTCGACGATGACGCGGCCGTTCTCCGTCAGCCCCGCCTTCGCCAGGCCGTCCACCACCGTGCCGAAGAGCGAGGGCGGTATCTCGAGGTAGAAGGCCGGAGCCTGCTTGCCCGCGATCGCCTTCGCGACCTCCGCATACACGGCGGGGTCCTTGAAGTCGCCGTGCTGGTAGGAGAGCCGCCCCGCAAGGCGCCCGAACACGTCCTCGTCGAGCTTGTCCTCGCCCGCCGCGACGATGGAGTCGCGCGCATGGGCGACCAGCTTTTCGAGCGTCCAGTCGTCGAACGCGACGCCGACGATCGGGCAGTCGAGGAGCCCGCGACCCTCCAGGCGGTAGAGCGAGCGGAAGGTCATCACGCGTGCGAGGTCACCGGTGATGCCGAAGATCACGAGGACGTCGGCCGGTGCCGGCGCCGAAGGCCTCTCGGACATCGGCAGAGCATCTCAGGTTCGGCGCATCTCTACCACTGTCATCATGGACGGCCGTGCCGAAGGTCCCCGCTTTCGATCGGCGCCTGCTCGGTCGCGCGCGGGCGGTGCGGTCGCTCCTGGTGGCCGACGCCTTCCTCGGCGTCGTCGCGGCCCTGCTCGTGCTCGCGCAGGCGGTGCTCGTGGCGCGGGTCGCGGCACGCGCCTTCAGCGGCGCGTCGCTCGAGGACGTCGCGTGGCCTCTGGGTGCTCTCGTGGCCGTGGTCCTCGCCCGGGCGGTGACCGCGTGGGGATTCGAGACGGCCGGCCGGCGCGCCGCCACGCAGGTGGTCTCGCAACTGCGGCTCGACCTCGTCGAGACGCGTCTCCGGCGCTCGCCGACGGCGCTCGACGGCGCGGAGAGCGCCGAGCTCGCGACGGCCGCGGTCTCGGGCGTGGATGCCCTCGACGCCACCTTCGCGCGGTACCTGCCGAACCTGGTCACGGCGCTGGTCGTCCCCGTCGCGGTTCTCGCGCTCGTCGTCTCGATCGACCCGCTGGCCGCCGGCGTGATGGTGCTCACGCTGCCGCTGGTCCCGATCTTCATGTGGCTCGTCGGCCGGTACACCGAGCAACGCGCCCGCGCACGGTGGCGAGCGATGAGCCTGCTCGCGAACCACTTCCTCGACGTCGTTCGCGGGCTGCCCACGCTGCGGGCGTTCAACCGCGGGCAGGCGCAGGTCGAGCGGATCGTCGCGGTCAGCGACGAGTACCGGCGCGCGTCGATGAGGACCCTGCGCGCCGCGTTTCTCTCCGGCGCGGTGCTCGAGCTCGCGGCGACCCTCGGGATCGCGCTCGTCGCGGTCGTCGTCGGCGTCAGCCTCGCGGAAGGCAATGTCGGGTTCCAGGCCGCGCTCACGGTGCTGGTCCTCGCGCCCGAGCTCTATCTCCCGCTGCGCAACCTCGCGGCGCAGTTCCACGCAAGCGCGGACGGCGCTGCTGTCGCGGCGCGGATGCTCGACCTCGCGGAAGCTGCGACGGTCGCGTCCGACGGCGCGCTCGCCTCCGATCCCGCCGCGGCAACGATTACCTTCGAGCGGGTCTCGTTCCGCTACCCGGCCGGGGACCGGGACGCGCTCGGCGAGGTCGACCTCGAGCTGCGTCCGGGCCAGACCGTCGCGCTCGTCGGGGCGAGCGGCGGCGGCAAGAGCACGCTCGCCGCGCTGCTCCTCCGCTTCGCGGAGCCGACGTCGGGGCGGATCCTCGTGGGGATGGACGACCTCGCCGACCTGGATGCGGCCGCCTGGCGCAGGTCGATCGCGTACGTGCCTCAGCGACCGACGCTCTTCCGCGGCACGATCGCCGACAACGTCCGCCTCGGCGACGCCTCCGCCGACGACGCCCGCGTGCGGGAGGCGGCGCGGCTCGCGGGCGCGCACGACTTCGTCTCCGGGCTCCCGGACGGCTACGCGACGCACGTCGGCGACGGGGGTCGCACGCTCTCTGCGGGAGAGCGGCGGCGGATCGCGCTCGCCCGCACCTTCCTCCGCGACGCGCCCATCGTGATCCTCGACGAGCCGACAGCCGACCTCGACGACGCGAGCGCAGAGCTCGTGCTGGAGGCGATCGAGCGGCTCCGCGTCGACCGGACGGTCCTGCTGATCGCACATCGGCCGGAGCTCGCCGCCCTCGCGGACCGGGTCGTCGCGGTGGACGCGGGCCGGGTCCTCGAGCCCGCCGAGGAAGCGGCGTGACACCCACCGTCGGTCGCCTCCTCGCGCTCGTCGACCTTCCGCGCGGCCGCCTGGCGCTCGCGCTCGGGCTGGGCGTGCTCGCGCTCGGTTTCGGCGTGGCGCTGCCCGCGACGGCCGGGTACCTCATCTCCCGTGCTGCGGAGCAGCCGCCGATCCTGTCGCTCACGACGATCGTCGTGGTCGTCCGCTTCCTCGCGCTCGCGCGGCCGCTGACGCGGTACCTCGACCGGCTCGCCTCGCACGACCTGGCGCTCCGCGCGATCGGCCCGTTGCGGGCGCGTGTGTACGAGCGGATCGAGCCGCTCGCGCCGGCCGAGCTCGGCACCTTTCGGCGCGGAGACCTGCTCACGCGGATGGTCGGCGACGTCGACGCCCTGCAGGGCCTTTCGATCCGCGGGATCGGCCCGCCGGTCGCCGGGCTCGTCGTCGGCGTGGCTTGCGTCGTCGCGACGGCGTTGCTGCTGCCGGCCGCAGCCGTCGTGCTCGCCGCCGGCCTCGTGGTGGGAGGTGTGGCGGTGCCGCTCCTCGCGGCCCGGGTCGCCCAACGGACGGCCCGTCGTCAGGCGGCGGCGCGCGGCGAGCTGACGGCGGAGCTGGTCGAGCTCCTTGTCGGCGCGCCCGAGCTCGTCGCCTACGGTCGGGAGGACGAGACGCTCGCCCGCGTCCGTGCCGCCGACCGAGAGCTCGGCCGCCTTGCCGGGCGAGACGCGCTCGTCGCCGGAATCGCCGACGCGGCATCGATCGCGGTTGCCGGCCTGACGACCGTGGGCGTCCTGGCGCTCGCCGTGGCCGCCCACGACGCGGGAACGCTCGACCGCGTGCTCGTCGCGACGCTCGCGCTGCTCGCGCTCGTCTCGTTCGAGACCATCGCGCCTCTGCCCGTTGCCGCCCGGGAGCTGACGGGGACGCTCGCGGCCGGGCGGCGTGTCCTCGAGCTGACGGCGCACGAGCCCGCCGTTCGCGATCCCGAGCGGCCGGCGGCGGCCCCGCGACCGCCCCTCGTCGTGGCACTCGAGGGCGTCGCTGCGCGGTACCCGGGCGCGGTGACACCGGCCTTCGAACGCCTCGACCTCAGGCTCGAGCCCGGCGAGCGCGTCGCCCTCGTCGGCCCGAGCGGCGCCGGGAAGACGACGGTCACGAACCTGCTCCTGCGGTTTCTCGACCCGGAGGAAGGGCGCGTCACGCTCGCCGGCAGCGACCTGCGCGCGCTCCGGCAGGAGGACGTTCGCCGCGTGTTCGCGCTCGCCGGTCAGGACACACACGTGTTCGACTCGACGATCCGCGAGAACCTCCGCCTCGCGCGGCCGCAGGCGAGCGACGCCGAGCTGCACGGTGCGCTCACCAAGGCCCACCTCGCCGCCTGGGTCGCCACGCTCCCGAACGGGCTCGACACCCTCGTCGGAGAGGACGGGCGGCGCCTCTCCGGTGGCCAGCGCCAGCGCCTCGTCGTCGCCCGCGCGCTGCTCGCCGACGCGCCGGTGCTCCTCCTCGACGAGCCGACGGCGCACCTCGATCCGCCCACCGCCGAAGCGCTCGTCCGGGACGTCCTCGCCGCCGCGGACGGCAAGTCGGTGCTCCTGATCACGCATCGCCCCGAAGGGCTTGACCTCGTCGATCGGGTCGTGACGCTCGTCCCGGGCGAGCCCCTCGCGGGCGAGCCCCTCGCGAGGAGGGGCTCGCCCGGATGAAGACGTCCCGGATCAGCCCGCGAAGGGCGTGACGTCCTGGTTGCACGTCGTCCCGCTCGGGGGCGGAACGGACGTCAGCAGGTAGCTGTCGATCGCGTCGTCTGCGCAGGCCGAGAGGAACAGCGACGTGTGGCCCCAGCCGTTGACGGTCAGCAACCGCGAGTTCGGCAGGAGGCTCGCGACCTTGACCGCGCCTGCGTACGGCGTCGCCGGGTCGAATCGGTTCCCGACCACCAGCACCGGGTTGGCGGTCACGCGGGTGAACGGCCCGAGGTACCGGTCGTCGTCCCGCGCGTTCCAGACCGCGCAGATGCTGGCGGTCCACCCCCAGAGCCGCCCGAAGTACCCCGTCGCGCTGTCCGCGGCCGCGGAGAACGCGGCGTACGACGTCGGGTTGACGCTGTCGGCACACACGACGCCCGGGAACGACTCGAGGAAGTTCTCGTAGTTCGCTGGCAGTCCTCGCTTGGTGATGTACATCGGCCGCTGCAGCATCGCCTTCACCACGGCCTGCCGAGCGGGGGAAAGTGCGGTGGCCGTTGCCGCGGCCGACTCGACGTCCGCGAGGACCTGTGCGAACCCCTCCCAGCCCGACGAGTCGTAGAGCGCCTGCAGCGTGATCAGGATCAGCGTCGAGTAGTCGAACGGCACCGGGTTGGCGGTCAGCTTCGCGGCGAGCGCCGCAAACCGCGCCGCCGAGTTCGGGCCGAACGCGCAGGTGCCGGCGTCGCAGAGCCGGAAGAACTCCTGGAGCGTCGCCTGGGAGCCAAGGTGACTCCCGAGCCTGATCGTCATCGGCACGGTCGTCCCGTCGCCGGTTCCGGTCGTCCAGGCCACCGGGTCGAGCACACCGTCGACGACGAGCGCCCGCACGTTGCCGGGGAACAGGTTGGCGTACTGCACTCCGATCGCCGAGCCGTACGAGTAGCCGACGTAGGTCAACTTGTCGTCACCGACCGCCTGACGAAGGGCGTCGAGGTCACGTGCGACGTTCGCGGTCGAGATGTGCGAGGCCATCCTGCCGCCCCGCTGGTCGCACTGCCCGGTGAGGAACCGGTCGGCGTCCTGCCAGATCGCCTCCTCCGCGTCGGTGACCGGGAACGCGAAGGGCGTGAAGAACGGCGCCCATTGCTTGTCGTTGCCGAAGCAGCGGAGCGCCGTGCTGCGGATCACGCCCCGCGGGTCGAAGCCCACGATGTCGAATCGGGCGCGTACCTCGTCGTCGAACAGGATCGGCGCCGCGAACAACGCGAAGTCGAAGCCGGAGCCGCCGGGGCCGCCCGGGTTGATGAAGAGCGAGCCGATGCGCCGCCCGGGATCGCTCGCGGGCAGCCGGACGACGGCGATCGAGATCGCCCCTCCGTCCGACGCGCTGTAATCGAGCGGCACCTGGACGGTGCCGCACTCGAACGGCCCGAGATCGCGGTGACAGGGGCTCCAGGCGACCTTCGGGGTGCCAGGTGCCGCGGTGGCGCCCGGGCCGCCGAGCCCGAGCGCGAGAAGCAGCGTGCCGAACAGCACGCCGCAAAGCCTGCGTTTCGTCATACGCCCCCCTTGTGAGCGTCTGCGCGGGGATCGCGCGAGCAGCTCGGAGTATGGCCGCCCGCTCCGCGAATTCCAACGTCGCGCTGAGCGACTTCGGTCAGCGCGAGCGCCGGGCCTTCGGCTATCGCCACGCCGCCCCCGCCGGGTAGGTGAATCGCTCGAACGTCTCCGGGTGGAGGTCGGAGGATCCGCCACGTCTCGCCGAGGTCGTCGAGCACGCCGGAGACCTTCCGCCCGACGAGGAGCGGCACGAGTGCCTCGATCGCCGCCAAGCAGAGCTCGTTGCCCCGGCCGATCGTGAAGGTGAAGCCGTTGCCGACGAGACCGTCATCGGCGTCCGTGTGCACCGTCGCGTATGCGGCGGAATAGTCCGGGTCGGGGTTCATCGCGTCGGAGCCGTCGAGCGCCCGCGACGTCGGGAAGCGCAGGTCGGCGACGTCGATCCGGACGATGCGCGGCACGGCTCTTCCGCGGGCTAGTTGCGCTCGCCCGCGATTGCGACCCCGGTCTCGAGGTCGAAGAAGTGGAGGCGGGTGGTGTCGACGACGAGCTCGATCGGCTCGCCTTCGCGCGCGCGAGTGTCGCGATCGACCCGGGCGACGAACGCGGGCGGCGGCTCCTCCGTCTCGGGGTGGGCGTCGCCCTCCTCGGCAACCGGCGCGGACATGACGGGCTCGGCGGGCAGCGGAAGGTGGAGGTAGACCTCCGCCCCCATGTCCTCGCGAATGTCGACCTGCGAGGACAGCCGCGCATGCCGTGACGTATCGGGGACGAGGGCCGCGTCCTCGAGGTCCTCCGGCCGGATCCCGAATGCGACCCGGCGATCGACGTACCCCTCGAGCGCCGGACGCTCGGCGACCGTCTCGGGTCGAAGCGCGATCGTCGCCTCGCCCATGCGCACCGTGAGCCCGCCGTTCCGGCGCTCGAGGGTCGCGTGGAGGAGGTTCATCGGCGGCGCCCCGATAAAGCCCGCGACGAACAGGTTGGCGGGGCGGTCGTAGACCTCCTGCGGGATGCCTGCCTGTTGCAGCCGCCCGCCCCGCATCACGGAAACCCGGTCGCCGAGCGTCATCGCCTCGCTCTGGTCGTGCGTGACGTAGACGGTCGTCACGGCGAGGTCGCGCTGGATCCGCGCGATCTCGGCGCGCATCTGGATGCGCAGCTTCGCATCGAGGTTCGAGAGCGGCTCGTCCATCAGGAAGACGCGCGGCTCACGCACGATCGCGCGGCCCATCGCGACACGCTGCCGCTGGCCGCCCGAAAGGGCGCCGGGCTTCTTCTTCAGCTCGCCGGCGAGGCCGAGGACCTTCGCCGCATCGGTGACGCGGCGCTTGATCTCGCTCTTCGGGAAGCGCCGCATCTTGAGGCCGAACGCCATGTTGTCGTACACCGACATGTGCGGA
>DASSBI010000065.1:0-2669 GCA_035698965.1 Gaiella sp.
GATCGCGCCGATGGTGGTCATCGGGCTCGGCTCGAAGGGCGTCGAGGGCTGGAAGGCGGTCGCGATTCTCGCCGCCTACCTCACCTTCTTCCCGGTCGCGATCAACGCGCTGCGCGGCCTGCAGTCCGCCGACCCGCGCGCGTTCGAGCTGATGGAGTCGTACGCGTCGAGCCGCTGGAGCATCCTCTGGCGCCTGCGCGTCCCGGCGTCGCTGCCGTACCTCTTCACCGCGCTCAAGATCTCGGCCACGGCGGCCGTGATCGGCGCGATCATCGGCGAGACGCCCGCCTCGATCCAGGAGGGCCTCGGCGGCGCGATCGTCAACTTCAACCAGTACTACTCCCTCCAGCCGACGTTCCTCTGGGCGACGAACATCGTCTGCGCGGTCCTCGGCCTCGTGCTGTTCGGCGCTGTCGCGCTCGCAGAGCGGCTCATCCTGCGCCGCGCTCCGGAGAACATCGCATGACGGGCGCCGGCGAGCGCGTCGTGGAGATCCAGGGGCTCACGAAGTCCTTCCGCACGGGCGTGACCGCGCTGCAGGACATCGACCTCGAGATCGCCCCGGGCGAGTTCATCTCCCTGATCGGGCCCTCGGGATGCGGGAAGTCGACGCTCCTGCGGATCATCGGCGACCTCGTCGAGCCGACGTCGGGGAGCCTCAGCGTGAACGGCAAGACGGCGCACCAGGCACGTGTCGACCACGACTACGGAATCGTGTTCCAGGACGCCGTGCTCTACGACTGGCGCACCGTGCAGCGGAACGTCGCTCTCCCCCTCGAGCTCCTCGGTTGGGACCGCGCGAAGCGGAAGGAGCGCGTCCGGGAGATGCTCGAGCTCGTCGAGCTGACCGGTTTCGAGTCGAGCCGCCCGTGGCAGCTCTCCGGCGGCATGCAGCAGCGCGTCTCGATCGCGCGCGCTCTCTCGTTCGACCCGGCGCTGCTCCTGATGGACGAGCCGTTCGGCGCGCTCGACGAGATGACCCGGGAGCGGCTCAACATGGAGCTCCTGCGCATCTGGGAGAAGTCCGGCTCGACCGTCGTGTTCGTCACGCACTCGATCCCCGAGGCGGTGTTCCTCTCGACGCGCGTCGTCGTCATGTCGGCGCGACCCGGTCGCATCGCCGCGACGATCGACGTCGACCTGCCTCAGCCCCGGAGCGGGCAGACGCGCGAGGACGCGAGGTTCTTCGAGCTCGTCACCGCCGTGCGCGAGGCGCTCGCGGCCGGACACGGCGACGCAGCAGACGGCTCCTCGGCGGCGGTGGAGGAGCTCTTCTGAGCAGCACCGTCGTCGAGCCGATCCCGTCGGGCTTCTCGCGGGAGATCGGGACGCGGCTGCGCGACTGGGTCCCGGCGATCGTCATCTTCCTGCTCGGGATCGGGCTCTGGCAGGGCCTGACGACGCTGTTCGACGTCCAGACGTTCCTGCTGCCGAAGCCGTCCGACATCGCCCAGGCGTTCTGGGACGACAAGGGCACCCTCTGGGACTACGGCCTGTACACGTTCAAGGAGGCGCTCGGCGGCTTCGCGCTCGGCTCGGGGCTCGGCATCCTCTTCGCGCTCGTGCTCGCGCGGTTCCGGACGGTCGGGCTCGCGCTGATCCCGTTCGCCGTCGCGGCCAACGCCGTGCCGATCATCGCCTTCGCGCCGATCACGAACAACTGGTTCGGGCTCCTGAATCCCTTCTCGAAGATGGCGATCGCGGCCGTCCTCTGCTTCTTCCCGGTGATGGTGAACACGCTGCGCGGGCTGACCTCGGTCAACCCGCGCGCGATCGAGCTGATGCGCTCGTACGCGGCCGGGAACGTCTCGGTCTTCCGGGAGGTGCGGATCCCGACGTCGCTGCCCTTCATGTTCACCGGGCTCAAGGTCGCAGCCGTGCTCTCGATGATCGGCGCGATCGTCGGCGAGTACTTCGGCGGCCCGACCAACGCGCTCGGCGTGAGCATCCTGAACGACACGCAGCTCTTCAACTTCCCGCGCGCCTGGGCGGGGATCGCGCTGGCGAGCGCGTTCGGGATCGCGTTCTACGCTGCGGTCGCGCTCGCCGAGCGACTGACGACGAGCTGGCATCCCTCACGACGCGGCTTTCGCGGCGAGTGACGGAGGTCCAGAATGGCAACCACGCGGCCGACGGGGTCGCACGAAACCCGAGGAGGGCGATTTGAGGAAGAAGTGGGTCATGGCGGTGGCCGTGCTCGCGTGTACGGCGTTCGCGACATGGGTCGCCGTCGCGGCGGCCGCCCCCGAGAAGAAGGCGGCGACGAAGGTCACCCTGCAGCTCAAGTGGGTGACGCAGGCCCAGTTCGCCGGCTACTACGCGGCGCTCGAGAAGGGCTTCTACGACAAGGCCGGGCTCGACGTCACGATCAAGGTCGGCGGCCCGAGCATCACCCCCGAGACGGTCGTCGCGGGCAATCGCGCGGAGTTCGGAATCGACTGGCTGCCGAACCTCTTCGCCACGCGCGAGAAGGGCTCGAAGCTCGTCTCCGTCGCCCAGGTCTTCGCGCGGTCCGGGATGACCGAGCTGACCTGGAAGTCGAGCGGGATCAACACGATCAAGAAGATGCGCGGCAAGAAGGTGGGGGTCTGGTGCTGCGGCAACGAGCCAGAGCTCTTCGCGGCGCTGCAGAAGAACGGCATCGACCACTCGAACTCGAGTGACGTGAC
>DASSBI010000066.1:0-3647 GCA_035698965.1 Gaiella sp.
ACCGCGCTCGCGTCAGAGCCCGAACAGGCGCCCGATCTCGCGCCAGGTCGTCAGAGCGAGGAAGACGCACACGGCGACGAGCAGGACGAGCACGATCCAGAACCGCGCTCCCGCCCACTTCGTGCGGCGCCGGTGCTCGATTCGCGCCTTCCGGCGCGCCCGATGGAGGTGGTAGGAGCGTCGGACGGCGTCGGGATCGACGGTCGGCCCCTCGTCGG
The DNA here is from genome assembly GCA_035698965.1 of Gaiella sp. Taxonomy (GTDB): domain Bacteria; phylum Actinomycetota; class Thermoleophilia; order Gaiellales; family Gaiellaceae; genus Gaiella. Next base: position 219 of record DASSBI010000066.1, read on the forward strand.
ATGGCCCGAGCGCGTCCGCAACCCGCCCGCGCGTTGCCTCGCGTACGTTGTCCGCCACGGTGGAAGCATACGACCGCGACGCCGCCTCGCGTTCTCCGAGATACTCTGCCGCGTGGCAATGAGCGAGCGACGCTTCGACACCGGGTTGCTCGGGCTCGGCGACGGGCTCGGCATGGTCGCGGGGGTGGTGCTCGCGGTCTCGTCGTTCACCGGGTGGTACACGGGCGAGGGCGAGGGTGTGACGATCTCGGTGCTCGGCTGGAACACCGGCGTCCTGGGCAAGCTCGTGCTGTTCGTCGGGCTGGCCGTCGTCATCGTGCTCGTGCTGCGCGAGCTCGGGATCGAGCCGCCGGCGGCGCTGCCGCAGAGCCTGCTCACGATCGCGCTCGGGGCGCTCGCGACGATCTTCGTGCTCGTCCGCGTGATCTCGGTCCCGGACGACTTCTTCTTCGCGCACCGGGGTGTCGGGCTCTGGATCAGCCTGGCCGCCGCGCTCGGGGTGATCGTGGCAGGGCTGCTGCAGGCTTCAGAGGAGATGTAGCCGGCGGGGTCTGGCACCCGCAGGGTGCCTGACCCCAGTGAACGGAGCGCAGACCGCCGACGCCCGTCGCAACGCGAGCGTCCTGGGGTCAGGCACCTTTGGCGCCAGACCCCTCAGGGGGGCACGGGCTCCAGCGTCCTGACGAAGGTCTGCGTCCCGCCCGGCACCGGCCGGTCGTCGAGCGCGAGACCGAGCGAGAGACCGAGAGCGAAGAGGATCACGGCCCCCACGACGAGGGCGGCGACCCGCGGCCAGGGGCTCCTGCGGCGGGGCGGGCGGCGGCGAGTGGCGGGCGCCGGGTCGACGCTCATTCCCGCTCCCGGCGCCGGCGGAGCCGGCGCCTCCGCTCTTTGGAGCCTCCGTCGAGCCTACCGCTCACGGTGCGTAGTCCAGCGCCTGGCGGCTGTACGCGTGGAAGGCTGCGTCGCCGGCGATGGTCGCGGTGCGCGCCCAGCCGCGGGACGGCGCCCGCTCCTCGATCACCTCGGGCACCCATTGGTCGGAGTCGGCGTACGCGGCGGCGAGCTCGGCGAGCGTGAACGTCGACCCGACCCGGCGCCGGAGCTCCTCGACCACGGCGTCGCGCTGCGCGTACAGCGTCGCCGCGCGCGCCGCGTCGAGAGCCTCGGCGTCGAAGCGCCGCTGGCCCTCCTCCCAGTCGTGTCGCGCAGACGTGAGCGTCATGAGGCGCGCACTATACGAGGCTGCAGCAGCGCTCCGGCCAGCGCTCCGGCACTTCTCCGAGCATGGCCTCCCCCACGCGGTAACCGGGGCAGGCGAGCGCGAACGCGACGTGCGCATGGAGGCACTTGAGCGCGCCCGGGTTGCGCGAGCCGCCGATCCCGAGAACGAGTGACGCCCCGGAGTCCGAGCCCGTCGAGCCGCCGGCGAGCCCGCGCCGGACGCGCACCTGCTCGGCCGTCGCGCGTTCGAGGTCGTCATACAGCTCCGGATCGGCCGCGACCGCCGCGCTCCACCGGGCGACACCGCCGGCGGCCTCGAGGCGCGAGACCGCCGCGACGAGGTGGCGGCAGGTGAGGTAGTACGTCGTAGGGAAGGGCTCGCCGTCGGCGCCGTAGGGCTCCTGCTCGGTCACGGCGGGGAGACCCCAGGGGCAGCGCACGACGACGCGCCGGAAGGTTCGCGGCTCGCGTCCGAGCTGCCGCGCGACGACGGTGCGATCGTCCATCTCCCGACGGTACCGGGCCGAAGGCTCAGCGGTCGTGGCGGCGCCGCCACTCGGCGGTGCCCTTCACGATGAAAAGGTGCTCGCCAGGCTTGACGTAGCCGATGCTGCGCGCGGCGCGCGAGAGCTCGTCGAGGCTCGTGGTCCGCGCCAGCCGCGCGGACACACGCGCGCGCTCGGCCCGGAGCGATGCGACCTCGGCGCGACGATCGTCGAGTTGGCTGCGGGTCTCGAGGTAGGTGGTGATCGGGCGCACGTAGAGGAACCCCACGACGCCGAGCACGATGACCGGCAACAACCAGCGCGGCGCCCTCGGCCGACGGCGCTCGCGCTCCTTCCGTTTCCCCTTCCCCGCCATGGCGAGGAGTTCGGCGTCCGCGGTGCGCTTTCCTACGCGACGTCGACCTTGATGACGTTCGTCCCGCCGGGGATGTTGACGGCGGTGCCCGCGGTGATCACGAGCCGCTCGCCCGGGAGGACGATGCCCGACTCCCGCGCGGCCGCGATCGACCTTGCCCAGAGGTCCTCCACGTCGGTCGTCTCCGAGATGTCGAGCGGGGTGACCCCCCACTCGAGCGCCATGTGGCGGAGCGACTCCATCTTGTGCGTCAGCGCGAGGATCGACCGCTGCGGACGCAGGCGCGCGACGGCGGAGGCGGTGCGGCCGGTGAACGTCGGCACGAGGATCGCCTTCGCGGAGAGCGCCTCGGCGACGTCGCAGGCGGCGTTCGACATCGCCTGGTCGATCGTCGGCTGGTCGCTCGCCTGAGGCGTCTCATGGCGGTAGCCGAGATGCGGCTCGACCGCGAGCGCTATGCGATCCATCACCGCCACCGCCTCGACCGGATACGCGCCCACGGCCGTCTCTCCCGAGAGCATGATCGCCGACGTGCCGTCGAGGATCGCGTTGGCGATGTCCGACGCCTCGGCGCGTGTCGGCTCGGGCGAGGAGATCATCGACTCGAGCATCTGCGTCGCCGTGATCACGGGCTTCGCGCGCTCGAGCGCGTGCATGATGATCCGCTTCTGCAGGAGCGGCACCTCGGCGGCGCCGATCTCGACCCCGAGGTCTCCCCGCGCCACCATCACCCCGTGCGCCTCCGCGAGGATGTCGTCGAGGGCCGCAACCGCCTCGGCCTTCTCTATCTTCGCGATGACCCAGGCCAGGGAACCGCGCGCCTCGATGAGCGTGCGCAACGCCATCACGTCCGATGCGGAGCGAACGAACGAGAGCGCGACGTAGTCGACGCCGAACTCGAGCGCCGCATCGAGGTCGTCGAGGTCCTTGCGCGTGAGCGACGGGATCGGGAGCGGGATGCCGGGCAGGTTGACGCCCTTGTGGGCCTTGATCACGCCGCCGACGAGAACCTCGCAGCGCGCGCGGCCGCGCTCCACCTTCTCGACCCGCAGCCGGACGAGGCCGTCGTCGACGAGCACGTCGTTTCCCGGCTGGAGCACGGAGCCGAGCACCGCGGGGCTCACGGGCACGTCGTCGGGCTGGGCGGCGTCCTCACCGGCGATCACGACCGAGTCGCCGTCCGCGAGCGTGACGTCGGCGTCCAGGTCGCCGACGCGGAGCTTCGGCCCCTGGAGGTCCGCGATCAGCGCGATCGGCCGTCCGGCCGCGGCCTCCACCTCGCGGACGAGCGCCGCCGTCCGCGCGTGGTCCTCCTGCGTCCCGTGGGAGAGGTTGAGGCGCGCG
>DASSBI010000067.1:0-3285 GCA_035698965.1 Gaiella sp.
CCCGCCCGCGGCGGCGAGCGCGCGCAACTGGTCGTCGTCGAGGTTCCGCGGCGTGTCGAAGACGCCGCGGCAGCCGCCGTGCGAGCAGAGGACCGGCGCGCCCGCGGAGCCGACCCGCTCGAGCACCTCCGCGAAGACGCCTCGCGAGGCGTGCGCGAGGTCGAGGATCACGCCGAGCGAGACGAGGCGGTCGACCAACTCACGACCGAGCCGCGAGAGGCTTCCGCCCTCCTCGGCGGCGCCGTCGGCGAACGCGTTCCGGCGGTTCCAGGTCAGCCCGGCCATACGGACGCCGAGCGCGTGGAAGACGTCCGCGGGCCATGTCTCGACGCCGAAGCACTCGACACCCTCGAGCGAGAGCATCAGCCCGATGCGCTCGCCGGCCTCGACTGCGTCGAGGTCGGCGGCGGACGTCACCTGCATCACGCGGCCGGCGTTCTCGCGCAGCGCGTTCTGGAAGGCCGCGACCATCGACAGCGCCTCGCGCAGCGAGCCCTCCGGCTGCACGGTCACGTCGACGTAGACGGCGCACACCTGGAGGCCGACTCCTCCGCGCTCGAAGAGCGGCAGCCAGGTTTCGGCGAAGACGTTCGTCTCGTCGAGCCGGCGCTCGCGGTAGGCGAGCTCCATCAGGAGGTCAACATGGGCGTCGGCGATCATCGCCGGCCGACCCTACAGTGCCCAATCCGCGCAAGGACGACGGACGTATGCACCTGCATCCGCCACCAGACCCAAGGAGAGAGAGATGACGCGCACCCTGACCGTCGCCGCGACGGCCCTCGTGGCCATGCTCGCGCTGGCGCTGCCCGCCGTCGCAGCGACGCCGACCTACAAAGGAACCGTTGGCCCGGGATTCACGATCAAGATGGCGACGAAGCCGACCAAGGCGGGGAAGATCAAGCTCGTCGTGTCCGACAAGTCGTCGCAGCACAACTTCCACCTGACCGGCCCCGGTGTCAACGTCAAGACGAGCGTCGGCCAGAGCGGGACGAAGACGTTCACCGTCACGCTGAAGAAGGGCACCTACAAGTTCATGTGCGACCCGCATGCGAGCTTCATGAAGGGCTCGTTCAAGGTCAACTAGAGCGGTGGCTCAGGCGAGGGGGAGCGGCTCGTACCCGTCGGACGACACCCGCCAGGCCGCCAGCTCGTCGAGCCGCACGGAGTAGATGACGTACGGCCGGTCCCGCCAGAGCCCGATCCGCTCCACGTCGGTGCGGGACGGGCGCGGCGGGGCCGACACGTGCGAATGCACCACCGCCTGCTCGAGATCGCGGTCGCCGATGTCCGCCCAGGCGACCGGATCGAGGCGCAGCTCGAAGAAGTACGGCGACGGCGAGGCGTTCTCGCCGGGGACGTACTCGACGGCCTCGTCGCCGTCGAGGAGCAGGAGCCCGCAGGCTTCGTTCGGAAGCTCGGCGCGCGCGTGCTCGGCGATCGCCGCCCGCACCGCGGCCGGGATCACCACCAGACGGTGGACTCCATCGACTTCTCGACACCCGCCTCCGGCGCGTCCCAGAAGTCGGCGCTCAGGTACTTCCAGCCGCCGTCGGCGAGGATTGCGACGACGACTCCCTCGTCCAGCTCGGCGGCCAGCCGCCGAGCGACGTGGATCGCCGCGCCCGCGGAGACGCCGCCGAGGATCCCCTCGAGCCGGAGCAGCTCGCGTACCGCTGCGACCGACTGCTCGTTCGAGACGAGCACCTTCCGGTCGAGGCGGGAGACGTCCAGGATCGGCGGGACGTACCCGTCGTCGAGGGAGCGCAGGCCCATCACCGGGTCGCCCGGGAGAGGCTCGGCCGCGGCGACGACGACGTCGGGGAAGGTCTCGCGCAGCCGCTCGCCGGCGCCCATCAGCGTCCCGCCGGTGCCGAGCCCGGCGACGAGCACGTCGACCCGGTCGAGCGCGGTGGCGATCTCGGCGCCGGTTCCCTCGTAGTGCGCGCGCGGGTTCGCCTCGTTCGCGTACTGGAACGGGACGAACCACCTCGGGTCGGCCTCGGCCATCTCGAGCGCGAGCCGCACCGCGCCGTTCGATCCCTCGGACGCGGGGGAGAGGACGATGTCGGCGCCGTAGAGCCGCAACAGCCGCTTTCGCTCCTCCGTGGCGTTCTCGGGGAGCACGCAGGTCAGCGGGTAGCCCTTGAGCGTCGCAACGAGCGCGAGCGAGATACCCGTGTTGCCCGACGTCGGCTCGAGCAGCGCGCGCCCCGGCTCGAGCTCGCCCGACGCCTCGGCCGCTTCGATCATCGACTTCGCGACCCGATCCTTGATCGACCCGGTCGGGTTCTGGCCCTCGAGCTTGGCGTAGATGGTGACGCTCTTCTTCGGGGAGATGCGGGGCAGCTCGACGAGCGGCGTCTGGCCGACGAGATCGAGCAGGCTCCTCGCGACGGCGGGCGTCCACGGCTGCGAGCTGCCGCCGGCCATCGCCGGAAGCAGGATCACGGTCTCGCCGTCCGGCACCGTCGTATCGAGGCCGTCCATGGTGCGGACGTCCTCGCCGCCGAGGTAGACGTTCACGAACGGCGCGATCCCTCCGTTCGTCAGGATCTGGTTGCCGAGCGCGGGATGCCGCTCGACGAGGTCCTCGAGCACTTCGCGCACGGTCTCGCCGGTGGCCTCGACCTGTCGCGCGCCGCCGACCTCGCCGCGCAGAGTGGGAGGGATGCGAACGACCGTCAAGCGTGGACCCCCGGCGCCCCGGTGCAGAACTCGACGTAGTCGATGTACTCGGTGATCGTCGGGTGGTCGCCGCACACCGGGCACTCGGGGTTCCGGCGAATCGCGACCTCGTCGAAGGTGGTGTGGAGCGCGTCGAAGAGGAGCAGCCGGCCGGCGAGCGTCTCGCCCGCGCCGAGCATCAGCTTGAGCGCCTCGCTCGCCTGCAGCGAGCCGACGATGCCGGGCAGCACGCCCAGGACGCCGCCCTCGGCGCAGCTCGGCGCCAGCTCGGGCGGCGGCGGCGACGGGTAGAGGCATCGATAGCACGGCCCGTTGCCGGGATGAAAGACGGTGACCTGACCTTCGAAGCGATAGATCGACCCGTGGACGACCGGGATGCCGTGCCAGACGGACGCGTCGTTGACGAGATATCGCGTCGGGAAGTTGTCCGTGCCGTCGAGAATCACGTCCCACCCGTGCGCGAGGATCCGCTCGACGTTCTCCGAGTCGAGCCGCTCCTGGAACGGGACGACCGTCACGTCCGGATTCAGGGCCTCGACCGTCCGCTTCGCGGACTCGACCTTCGGCTCGCCGAGGCGCTCCGTCGAGTGGACGATCTGC
>DASSBI010000068.1:0-5201 GCA_035698965.1 Gaiella sp.
CGATGCGGAGCGCAGCGTCGCCGCGATCCTCGACGCCGGGCTCGAGGCACTGGCGAGCGATCCCGACACCAGCATGTCGGAGGTCGCTCGCCGTGCCGGGGTCGTGAGAGCGACGATCTACGTCCATTTCCCGACGCGGACAGCCCTCCTCGACGCCGTCATGGAGCACGCGGTCGACCAGGTCGTGGACGCGATGAAGCGCGCGGAGCCCGCTCGCGGCCGGCCGGCGGAGGCACTCGAGCGCGTGCTCCTCGCGACCTGGCGACAGCTCGCCCGCTTCCACGGCCTCCTCGCGCTCAACACGGCCCGGCTCTCGGCGGAGGAGCTCCACCGTCGGCACGTTCCCATGCTCGACCAGCTCGAGCCGCTAATCGAGCGGGGGCAGCGTGAGGGCGTGTTCCGGAGCGATCTGCCGATTGCGTGGCACCTCGCGGTGATCCGGGCGATCGTCCACGCCGCCAGCGCTTCGATCCAGGGCGGCCGACTCGAGGAGTCGGAGGCCGAGGCCGCGATGCTGACGACCGCGCTCGCGGCGATCGCTGCCCCGGCGCGGGCCTGATCCGGCGTCGCCGGTCGGCCGCCATGCGCTGAACGAGCCGGTTCGTGCAGAGCGGGCCCGTCGTGACCCGCTCTGCACTGCATGCGCTGGAGAGGACTTGAACCTCCACGACCGCAATGGCCACCAGGCCCTCAACCTGGCGCGTCTACCAATTCCGCCACCAGCGCGTGGGGTGAGGATGATAGCGGTCGAGCGTACGCGCCCTTCAGGGAGAGAGCCACGGGGCGAGGCCGGAGCGACGCCCCGTATGCCGGCACACGCCGCATGCTCGGAACCGCGGCGCTACGCGAGCACGCGGTACAGCACGACGGTGTTGGCGGTGAAGAGCACGGCCACCGCGACCGTCAGGCGCGTCAGGTTCCGCTCGACGATGTGCGTGCCGCCCTGGGACGTCGGCGTGAAGCCGATGCCGCCGAAGCCCGCGTCGCGTCCCGAGTGCATCAGCACGAGCGTGACGAGCGCGGCGCCAAGCAGCACCTGGAGGACGGCGAAGACGGAGACCATCGCCGCGCCATGGTACCGGGCGTTACCCTCGTCGCATGGCCGCCGGAGACGACGCGCGCGCGAAGATCCAGCGCCTTCTCGTGACCGGCGACAACCGCCTCAAGCAGGGCGTCGCGCCCGAGAAGGTACGCGAGAGCTACGAGCAGGCGCTCGCCGCCGCGCGCGAGGCGGGGCTCGAGGACGCCGTGCGGCCCCTCGTCGAGATCCGGCTCGCCGACCTCGACGCATCGGGCTGAGAGACCGCCCGCCGCAAGATCGTCGATCGGTAATGGGCGTGACGTCCGGGGGCGTCCCAGACCAAGCCGGGCGCACCGGCCGGGCGCGGCCAGCACCGGAATGCACGGACCGTGCCCGGACGAGTGATCCGGCGCCGTGCCTGGGGCGCCATCCGGTTTGCGCCAATTGCCGATCAACCATCTACGCGGTTCCAGCCGATCGGTTCGCAAGACTTCGCTCCACCCGACCTTAGGAGCACGCACACCATGGGGAAGACCCAGATGTACCTCGCCGAGGCGCTCGGCACCTTCACGCTCGTCGGCATCGGCTCTTTCGCGATCCTCTCCTCGGCCGGCACCGGTCGGCTCGACGTGGTTGCGATCGCGTTCGGCTTCGGCCTCGCGCTGCTCGTCGGCCTCTATGCGTTCGGCGAGGTGTCGGGCGGGCACTACAACCCGGCGGTCTCGCTCGGGCTGTTCCTCGACCGCCGTCTCGCCTTGAACGACATGATCGCCTACTGGATCGCGCAGGTGATCGGGGCGATCGCGGCGTCAGTCGTCGTCCTGATCGCGTTCAACAGCGACGCGGTCGCCGCGACGACGACGCACTCCGGCGACAACTGGGCGGGGATCGTCGTCGAGACGATGATGAGCGCGCTCTTCGTCGCCGTGATCCTCCAGTCGACGAAGAGCGAGCGGACACGCGGCACGGCGCTCCTCGCCATCCCGCTGACGCTGCTCGCGATCCACGTCGCGATCATCCCGATCAGCGGCTCGTCCGTGAACCCGGCGCGGAGCCTCGGTCCGGCGATCGTCGGGACCGACTTCGGCGATCTCTGGATCTACCTGATCTTCCCGTTCGTCGGCGGCTTCCTCGGGTTCCTCGCGCACAAGCTCGTCGTCGAGGGGGACACGGCCCTCGGCCCACGCAGCGCCGACGCCTAAGGGTTGGGCCTCGGGGCGTCCGCAGCGGCGGGCGCCCCGGCGGCTCGCTCGAGCACTTCCTCGATCCGCGCCGCCTGCAGGCGGATGTCGTGGCGACCCGCCGCCGTGCGCGCGACGTCGTTCGGGCGGGGAAGCGAGGCGGCCGCGTCGAGCGCCTCGACGAGCGCGTCCTCATCCGTCGGGTCGACGAGCGCCCCCGCTCCATCCGGCACGAACTCGGGCGGCCCTCCCACCCGCGTGGCGACGACGGGCCGCCCGCAGGCCATCGCCTCGAGCGTCACGAGCCCGAAGGGCTCCGCGAGGCTGGGCTGGCAGACGACGTCTGCCGCCTGCAACCAGCGGGGTATCTCGGTGTGGGGCACGGCCCCGGCGAGGTGGATCCCTGTGCGGCCCTCGAGCGCGCCCCGCAGCGGGCCGTCCCCGACGAACGCGAGCGAGCCCTCGCCCCGGCGCTCGAACGCGCGGGCGAGCCGCAGGACGTTCTTCCGCTCGCTGAGCGAGCCGGCACAGACGAAGGCGGTGCCCTCGGGCCGCCAGCCGACCCCCGCGCGGGTCGGCTCCGGGTCGGCGGGCGCGAAGCGCGCGAGATCGACGCCGCAGTCGATCACCTCGGTCCGGCCGTGTGCCTCGGGCACGGCGCGCTCGAGCCGTTTGCGCAGCCACTCCGAGACGGCGATCACCCCGCTGGCCCGGCGGACGGTCAGCCGCGTGAGCGAGCGGACGGCGGCCGTGCCGAGCGCGTTCTCGACGTCCTGGCCGTGCGCGGTGACGACCGCCGGGGCGTGACCACCCAACACGGCGAACAGGCCCGCGGGCACGAGGAAGTGGGCGTAGACGACATCGGGACGGAACCGGCGGGCAGTCGCCGCGACGTCGCGCGCCAACGCGAGGTGGCGCGAGCGTCCGCCACGCCGGTCGACGACCGCGCGCTCGAGCTCATGGCCGCGCGCGGCGAGCGCCGCTTCGAGGTCCGCGACGAACGTGCCGAGCTGGGGCGCGTCCGGCCCCGGGTACATCTGGGAGACGAGAAGGATGCGCACCCGGCGACGCTACCGCCTCATCGGACGGCGTCGTACGTCCCCCACACCTCGCGGAGCGCCCCGCAAAGCTCGCCGACCGTCGCGCGCGCCGCCAGCGCCGTGCGTAGCGCCGGGAGCAGGTTTGCCTCGGTCGGCGCAAGCCGTCGGACCTCCGCAACCGCGGCCTCGACCGCGGCGGAATCGCGTCCCGCGCGGAGCGCCTGCAGACGGTCGCGCTGCGCGCGCTCGATCGTGGGATCGAGGCGGTGAAGCTCGACGCGGTCGGGAGCGTCGGTCGTGAAGCGGTTGACGCCGACGATGACGCGCTCGCCGTCCTCGACCTCGCGCTGCCAGCGGAACGCCGACTCCTCGATCTGCTCCTGGACCCACCCCGCCTCGATCGCGGCGACCGCCCCTCCCAGCGCGTCGACCTGGTCGATCAGCTCGCGCGAGCGGGCCTCGAGCTCGTCGGTGAGCGCCTCGACGTACCACGAGCCGCCGAGCGGATCCGCCGTCGCGGTCGTCCCGGCCTCGTGCATGAGCACCTGCTGCGTCCGGAGGGCGAGCGTCGCCGCGTGCTCGGTCGGGAGGGCAAGGGCCTCGTCGAACGCGTTCGTGTGCAGCGACTGCGCGCCTCCGTAGACCGCGGCGAGCGCCTGCGCCGCGACGCGCACGAGGTTGTTCTCCGGCTGCTGCGCCGTCAGGGTCGAGCCGCCGGTCTGCGCGTGGAAGCGGAGCGCCTGCGCCTTGTCGGTCGTCGCGCCGAAGCGGTCGCGCATGATCGAGGCCCAGAGACGGCGCGCCGCGCGGAACTTGGCGACCTCCTGGAGCACGTCGTTGTGCGCGTTGAAGAAGAACGAGAGGCGTGCGCCGAACGAGTCCGGCGACAGGCCGGTTGCGACGGCCGCGTCGCAGTAGGCGATCCCGTTCGCGAGCGTGAACGCGATCTCCTGGACCGCGGTCGACCCTGCCTCGCGGATGTGATAGCCGGAGATCGAGATCGTGTTCCAGCGCGGGATGCGCTCGGCGCAGTACGCGAACAGGTCGGTGGTGAGCTGCATCGAGGGGCGCGGCGGGAAGATGTAGTTCCCGCGGGCGACGTACTCCTTGAGGATGTCGTTCTGCACCGTCCCACGGAGCGCCTCGCCCGGCACGCCGCGCTCGGCGGCGACGAGCTCGTAGCAGAGGAGCAGGAGCGACGCAGGCGCGTTGATCGTCATCGACGTGGAGACCTTGTCGAGCGGGATGCCTTCTAGGAGGCGCGCCATGTCCTCGACCGAGTCGATCGCGACGCCGGTGCGTCCGACCTCGCCGACCGCGACCGCGTCGTCGGAGTCGTAGCCGAGCTGCGTCGGCAGGTCGAATGCGACCGAGAGCCCCGTCTGTCCTCGGGCGAGGAGCGTCCTGAACCGCTCGTTCGTCTCCTCCGCGGAGCCGAAGCCGGCGTACTGCCGCATTGTCCACGGCCGGCCCCGGTACATGTCCCGATACGGGCCGCGGGTGAACGGGAAGGCGCCCGGCGGCTCCGCAGGTCCCACCGCGTCGCCCGGCTCGTAGACGGGCTTCACCTCGATGCCCGACTCGGTCAGCCGACGGTCGGGCCCGGTCGCCATGCACGTGATCCTAGAGGTGGGCGAGAGTCCGCCCCGGCAGGTCCGCGCGGCCCGCCGGGGCGGCCACGCGCAGCGTCGGCGGATCGTCGCGCAGCGTCAACCCTCGTGCGAGGGGTTGCGTCAGAGCGCGCCGCCGGCGCGCTCGACCGCCTCGAGCGCGATGCGGCGTCCCGACTCCACGTGCCGGGTGATGGCGGCGCGGGCGACCGCGCGGTCGCGTGTCTCGAACCCGGACACGATCGCCTCGTGCTCGGTGACGAGGTGCTCGTGCCGCTCGACCCGTCCGCCGCGGATCACCTGCATCATCAGGTTGATGGAGAGCTCGCGGTAGAAGCGCGAGAGAAGC
>DASSBI010000069.1:0-2448 GCA_035698965.1 Gaiella sp.
GTCGTTCCCGCACCGTCCGGGCTGACCACCTCGAGCGTCCCGCCCAGCGTCTCGACCCGGTCGACGAGCCCGCCGAGACCGGTGGCCTCGTCCTGGCACTCGATGCAGGCGCCGCCGATGCCGTCGTCGCGGACGGTCACCGTCAGCGTCGAGCCGTCGTCCACGACGCGGAGCCACGCCTGCGTCGCCCGGGCATGCTTGACGGTGTTCGTGACCGCCTCCGCGCAGACGTAGTAGGCGGCCGCCTCGAGCGGTGGCGTCAGACGACGCGGCAGGACGAGGTCGAGCGCGACGGGCAGCGAGGCACGCCCTGCGCCGGCGCGGATCGCCGCGGCGAGCCCTTGGCGGGCGAGCAGCGGCGGGTCGAGGCCGCGGGCAAGCTCCCGCAGGTCGGCGATAGCACCCTCGAGGTCGGCCAGGGCATCCGCAGCACGCGGCCCGAGGGCGGGGTCGTCCGCGACCTGGCCCGCCACCGCACGGACGCCGAGCAGCGCCGCGGTGAGACGTTGCTGGGCGCCGTCGTGGAGGTTGCGCTCGAGCCGCCGACGCTCGTCGTCTCCCGCCTGGAGGATGCGCAGCCGCGACGCCTTCAGCTGCTCGAGCTTCGCGACGAGGTCGCGGTGCAGGCGGTCGCGCTCCATTGCGATGCGAAGCAGCGGCACGAACGTCTCGGCGAACTCCGCGTCGACGAGCAGCCGCTCGGCGTGCACGATCGCGCCGACCCGCCGGGTCTCGTACCCGATCCACGTCGTCACCGTGCCGGTTCCGCCGCGAGGCTCGGCGGTGGCTCCGCGGACGTCGACGTAGCGCTCGAGCTCCCAGTCCCACCAGAAGACCTCCAGCTCCCGGTCGTCGAGTATCTCCCGCAGCGCCGACTGCACCTGCTCGGGTGTTGCCAGGTCGGGGATCGCCTGAAAGACCTGCCCGATCGTGTCGAGCCAGGAGGCGACCGCGCGCATGGCGCAGGTTGTACATCGTCACGCGGGCGTTGTCACCCAGGGCGCAACGGGATGCCCGCCGCGCCCTGGGCCGACCGATCACTTGACGACGAAGGTGCCCCTCATTCCCGCGGCGGCATGACCCGGCAGCGTGCACAGGTACTTGAACTTCCCGCCCTTCTTGAAGGTGACCTTGAGCGTCGCCGTCGAGCCCGGCTTCAGCTTCTTGGTGACCTTGCCGGCGATCTTGAAGTCGTGCACGAGGGCTCCCCGGTTCGTGACCTTGAAGGTCACGACACCCTTCGCGGACGCCTTCTTCGACAGCGTGAACTTGAGCTCCGACGGCTTGCCTGCGGTCACTTTGACGACCGTAGCCTTCGAGGCACCGGATGCGACCGGCAGCGCGATCGCGAGCGCCACGACCATGCTCGCTCCGATCGCGATCAACCCCTTGCTCGTCATGCTCCTCCTCGGGTGGACGTGTGCCCTTACCGGGTCACTATGCCTGCGGGCATACCCGTAGGGTTGCGGAATGCCGTCGCGCCGAGCGCATCCGGCCACCTCGGCCCGAACCCGCGTCCGGCGGCTGCCCGAGCGTGGCCTCTACGACCGCGAAGCGATCGACGCGGTCATCGACGCGGGGCTCGTCGCGCACCTCGGTTTCGTCTCGGACGGCCAGCCGTTCGTGATCCCGACGCTCCACGCGCGGGTCGGTGAAGAGGTCTACGTCCACGGCTCGTCGGCGAGCAGGACGCTGCGGGAGCTCGCAGGCGGGATCGCAGCCTGTCTCACGGTGACGCTACTCGACGGCATCGTCTTCGCGCGCTCGGTGTTCGAGCACTCGATGAACTATCGCTCGGTCGTCGTCCTCGGGACGGCGTCGCCGGTGGTGGAGCGGGACGAGAAGCTCGCGGCGCTCGAGGCCTTCACCGAGAAGCTTCTCCCCGGGCGCTGGGCAGAGGCGCGGCCGCCCACTCCGACGGAGCTCAAGGCGACGTCTGTGCTGCGGATGTCGCTCGAGGAGGCGTCGGCCAAGATCCGCGACGGCGGCCCCGAGGACGGGGATACTCCGGATGCCGACCTCGACGTCTGGGCGGGCTACCTCCCGCTCGCCGTGACGGCGCTCGACCCCGTGCCCGACCCGTCGCTCCGTCCGGGTATCCCGGTGCCGCCGGCGCTGCGGCCCTACCGCCGCCCAGGCCTCGTCGAGTAGCGACACTTCTCCCGTGCAGACGCCCGAGTTCGACACGGTCGTGATGAAGTTCGGCGGCTCCTCCGTCGCCGACCCCGACAAGATCCGCCACGTCGCGCGGCGGTTCGTCGATGCGAAGCGACGCGGCTTGAACGTCGTCGGCACGGTCTCCGCGATGGGCAAGACGACCGACGAGCTGCTCGCCCTCGCCTCGGACGTCTCCCCCACGCCGAACCCACGCGAGCTCGACATGCTCCTCTCGACCGGGGAGCGGATCGCGTGCGCGCTCGTCGCGATGGCGATCGACGACCTCGGCGA
>DASSBI010000070.1:0-2970 GCA_035698965.1 Gaiella sp.
CGTCCGAGACGATCAGCATGCAGCCTGTCTGGATCTTGCGCAGGGCCCCGAGGGTGAAGAGGACGGCGGCCTCCATCTCGACGGCGAGGATCCCGCGCTCCGACCAGCGTCCGGCGAGACCCGTGTCGGGCTGGTAGAAGATGTCGCTCGACACGATCGGGCCGACCCGTACCGGCTTGCTCAGGTGCTTCGCCTGGTGCACCGCCTCGTGGACGAGCCGGAAGTCGGCGGTGGGGGCGTGCGGCTCGCCGCCGACGTAGTGCGTCGCAGTCGCGTCGGCCGGTGTCGCGGAGAGCGCGATGATGAGGTCGCCCATCGACAGGTCCGGCTGGAGGCCGCCGCACGTCCCCACGCGCATGATCTTGGTCACGCCGAGTTGGCTGAGCTCCTCGATCACGATCGCGGCCGAGGGGCAGCCCATGCCACTCGACTGCACCGACACCGGCTTGCCGTCGAAGGTGCCCGTGTACCCGAGCATCCCGCGTTCGGAGTTCCGCTGGACGACGTCCTCCATGAAGGTCTCGGCGATGTACTTCGCCCGGAGCGGGTCGCCGGGCAGGAGGCAGGCCTCGGCGTAGTCTCCCTTGTTCGCACGCACGTGGATCGGCATAGGCGGGGAGCCTACTCCGGTGCGCGCCTAGAGTGTCGCTCGAATGCGCGCCCGCCTCGTCGAGCCGTCCACGCCTCAGATCCTCGCCTACTGCGCGGATGCGCCCGTGGAGCGAGTCTTCCTCGAGGACGTCGCCCGACGCGAGAGCGGCCGCTTCGTAGCGCTCGAGAACGGCGGCGGCGCGCTCCAGGCGCTCTGCCATCTGGGGACGAACGTCGTCCCGTCCGGCACCGGCTGCGGTGCTTTCGCGGAGGTCGCAGCGCGCGTGTCGCCGCGGATGCTGATCGGCGAGCAGGGAGCCGTGACGGAGCTCTGGGACGCGGCCCGGCGCCGGCTGCCGCGCGCCCGAGAGGACCGGCTCGGCCAGCCCGTCTACGTCTCGACGACGCCGCCCGAGCCAGGAGGCACCGGCCTGCGCGTCGCGAAGCGCGCCGACCTCGACGTTCTCGTGCCCGCCTGCGCGCGCGCCCACTTCGAGGAGCTCGGAGTCGATCCGCTGCGTCGCGACCCGAACGGGTTTCGCTGGCGGACGAGGGCCCAGATCGAGGAGGGACGGTCGTGGCTCTGGCTCGAGGACGGGACGATCCGCTTCAAGGCGGAGGCATCCGCATGGACGCCCGAGGCGGTCCAGCTCCAGCAGGTGTGGGTCGACCCGCCGGTGCGGCGCCGGGGCTACGCGGCGCGCGCGCTGCGCGACCTCATCCGGCTGCTCCTCGACGAGGTGCCGGCGGTGTGCCTCTTCGTGCGTGCGGAGAACGCGCCGGCGATCTGCCTCTACGAGACGGTCGGCATGGCGCACGTCCTCGACTACCGGAGCGTGCTGTTCTGAAGCGCCTGCTGCTCGTCCGCCACGGCCACGCGCGCTCGAACCTGGGCGACCACGTCAGCTCCGTGCCTCCCGGCGAGGGGTTGTCGGAACAGGGCGCCTCCGAGTCGCTCGAGCTTCGGGCAACGCTCGCGTCCGAGGAGGTCGACCTCGGAGTGGCGACACCGCTGGTGCGAACCCAGGAGACTCTCGACCTCGCGCTCGGCGAGCGGCAGATCGAGCGCGTGGTGCTCCCTGCGCTGCGCGAGATCGGCTTCGGCGCGTTCGAGGGCGGGCCGCTCGCGGACTATCGGGCGTGGGCCTGGTCGCACGCGCCGGATGCGGAGTGCCCGGGCGGCGGCGAAAGCAGGGCCGAGGCGGCGCTGCGGGTGGCCGGCGCGCTCGACGCACTGCTCGACCGGTCCGAGGACGTTGTCCTCGCCGTCTCCCACGCACTTCCGATCCGGTACGTCGTCGACGCCGCCGACGGGACGTTCCCGACCGCGCGCATCACGCCTGTCCCGCACGCCGAGCCATTCTCGCTCGACGCGGATGCGGTGCGGCTGGCGGCGACGACGCTTCGCGCGTGGGCGACGGCGCCGGCCTTCGCCGATCTGCCGGGCTAGATGGTTGATCGGCACCATTCGAGCGTGGAGCTGGGCGAGCGGATCGAGGCGTACATCCGCGCGAACGGGCTGATCGAGCCCGGTGGCGCCCTGACGTGTCTCGTCTCGGGCGGCGCCGACTCGACCTGCCTCTGGCACTCGCTTTGCGCGCTCGGCTACGACGTCCGGGCGGTGCACGTCCACCACGGGCTGCGCGGCGCCGACTCGGACGCCGACGCTGCACACTGCGCGGCGGCGTTCGACGCGAAGATCGTGCACGCCGAGCCGGCTACGACCGAGGCCGAGCTCCGCGAACAACGCTATTCCCTGACCGCCGCCGGCGGCCTTCGAGCGACGGGGCACACGGCCTCCGACCAGGTCGAGACCGTCCTCTACCGACTCGTCTCGAGTGGCTCGACGAGGGGGATCCGGCCGCGACGGGCAGACGGGATCGTGCGGCCGCTGCTCGACGTCTGGCGCGAGGAGACCGAGGCGTACTGCCGCGCCCACGGCCTCTCGTGGCGCGTCGACGCGACGAACGCCGACACGAAGCGCGGCCTGATCCGGGAGCGGCTGCTGCCCCTCCTCGAGGAGCTCGACCCCCGCGCGCGCGCCAACCTGCTGGCGCTGGCGAGCGAGCGGCCCCGCCTCCCCCGCACGCTCGAGGCGTCGCTCGTGGAGCTCCTCTCCTCGTCCGAGGGGACACGCGAGGCGGATCTCGGCGGTGGTGTGAGAGCCGTCCGCGCCTACGACACGCTGCGGCTCGAGGGAGCCGTGACCTGGGGGCCGTGGCGGCTCGAGACCGACAGGGCCGGCCTCGTCGTCCGGTCGCGCCGCCCGGGCGACCGTCTCGCGGGTCGCTCCCGTAAGGTTCAGGATGTGCTCGTGGACGCCAAGGTGCCGAGGGACGAGCGCGACGCCTGGCCGCTCGTCGCGACCGCCGACGGGGC
>DASSBI010000071.1:0-4311 GCA_035698965.1 Gaiella sp.
GCGCCGACGAGCTCGTACTCGGCGACCTCGCCGGTCGCGCTGTCCCGCACGCGCACGGATGTCCCGAGGCCTGCGACACCGTCGCGCGACGGGGCGACGACCCGCGCGTTCGCGACCTGCGCCTCGAGGACGGCGATCCGCCGCTCGAGCTGCCCATGCTCCTCGAGGAGGTCGATCAGCGCCGGGTTCTCGGCGACGTCGCCGTCGTTTCGCGCCGTGCGGAAGCGCTCCGCGAGCTCCTGGCGGCCTCCATCGCGAAGCTCCTCGAGCTCCTGCTCGAGCCGCGCCAGGCCACCGGCTGTGATCAGCGTGCCGTCCTCGACATCGTGCTCCATGGGCACCGCGCTCATCGCAGACTCCTCTCGCTCGCAATTCGACGGGGCCAGACGTGATCGGCCCCGTGCAAGGAGTGTCGCCACGCGCGCCGGCCGGCGCCATGGGGTCTCGAGCCCATCTGGATCGGCGCGCCCGTGCGGCTACCGTCGGTCGGATGAGGGTCGGTCTGTTCCGGCGCGTCTTCGCGGTCAACGCGGGCTTTCTCGCGCTCCTGGCCGTCCTGTTGCCCGTCACGCCGGCGACGATCAGCGCGCCGATCGTGCTCACCGCGGCGGCGATCGTCCTCGTCGCGCTGGCCGTCACGTCGGTTGCGAACGCGATCCTCCTGCATCGCAGGAACGGCGATCGCTGATGCCGATTCCGCTCGTCACCCGGATCCTGGTCGCCGACGACCACGCGCTCGTCCGCTCCGGATTGCGCAAGGTGCTGGACGCCCAGCCCGACCTTCGCGTCGTCGCCGAGGCGCAAGACGGCGCCGAGGCGGTCGAGCGTGCTCTGGAGGAGGACGTCGACCTGGCGATCCTGGACGTCTCGATGCCGCGCCTGACCGGCATCCAGGCTGCCGCACAGCTCCAGCGGGAGCGGCCCGAGCTCCGTGTGCTGATGCTCTCGATGCACGACAGCGAGCAGTTCCTCTTCGAGTCGCTGCGGGCAGGCGCGTCCGGGTACGTCCTCAAGTCCGGCGCCGACACGGACGTCGTCGACGCTGTCCGCGCCGCGATGCGCGGCGACTCCTTCCTCTACTCGTCTGCGGTGGCGACGCTCGTGCAGGACCATCTCGATCGCGACGCCGCGGGCGAGAAGCCGTTCGACGTCCTGACGCCGCGTGAGCTCGAGGTCGTCAAGCTGATCGCGGAGGCATACTCGTCGAAGGAGATCGCACGCGAGCTCACGATCAGCGTGAAGACGGTCGAGCGCCACCGCGAGAACATCCTCGAGAAGCTCGGGATGCGGGACCGCGTCGAGCTGACGCGGTACGCGATCCGCCGAGGACTCATCCAGCCGTGAGCGACGCGCATCCTGCCGGGGAGCCGGATGTCCGGCTGAAGCGCGCCTACGACCCGGCCGAGCCCCGCGACGGGTATCGGGTGCTCGTCGACCGCCTCTGGCCCCGTGGGGTCTCCAAGGAGCGGGCGCATCTCGACGAGTGGGCGCGGGAGCTTGCCCCGAGCGCGGAGCTGCGCACGTGGTCCGGGCACGACCCGGATCGATTCGCGGAGTTCGAGCGGCGGTACCGCGCGGAGCTCGCGGCACACGACGAGAAGCTCGACGAGCTCCGGCGACGGGCGCGGGAGGGGACGCTCACCCTGGTCTACGGCGCCCGAGACGAGGAACACAACGACGCCGTCGTGCTCGCCGAGCTCGTGCGCGAGCACCGCTGACGGTTGCGAGTTGCGCTCCTCCAGGCCCGCCGGGAGAATCGCCTTCGACAACCGGCCAGGGAGTCGTGGTGCTCGAGTTCGGCCAACCTCAGGTAACCATCGCGATCGTCTTCGGCGTGCTCGCGCTCGCAATCGCCGTGCTCGCGCTCGTGATCGCCGCCCATGCGAAGGAGGACATCCCGTACGAGGACGTGTCGCGCGAGGGCTACCGCCTACGCCGACCCTGGCTCGCGTTCCTGACTGCCCTCCTCGTGCTCACCGTGGGCACCTCGTTCCTCCTCTTGCCCTACGCGAGCGGCGGTGGCCCGGGAACGATCGTGAAGGTGTCCGGCGGGCAGTTCTACTGGACGATCGACCCGGCCGTGCTTCCGGCCCACGAGGAGATCAGCTTCGATGTCACCTCGGTGGACGTCAACCACGGCTTCGGCGTCTACGACCCAGACGGGCGGCTGATCGGGTCGGTGCAGGCCATGCCGGGTTACGTGAACGATCTTCGCCTGACGTTCGACAAGGTGGGTGAGTACCGGATCCGCTGCTTCGAGTACTGCGGCCTGAGCCACCACAACATGATCGCCTCGTTCCGCGTCGAGGACGGAAGAGAGTGATGGAAGCCCGCACCGCCTCCGTCGTCCACCCCTCGGGCACCGAGATCCTGGCCACCGCGCGCGTCGACGAGCGGCGCGTCGCGTGGCTCTACGTCTGCACGGGCCTGACCGTGTTCGGTGCGATGGGACTTGCGGGGATTGCGATGCGCCTGAACCAGGCCGAGGTGATCACGCTCTCCGACTCGTGGTTCTACCGGCTGTTGACGCTCCACGGCGCCGGGATGCTCGTCGCCGCCCTGCTCGTCTCGATGGGAGCGCTCTGGTTCGTGCTCCGGACCACCGTGCCGCTCCACCTCGGACGCATGCTCTTCAGCTACGCCGCGATCGTCTCGGGCGCTGTGCTCGTGGTGATCGCCACGCTGCTCGGCGGCTACGCGTCCGCCTGGACGTTCCTCTGGCCGCTGCCCTTCGACTCCTTCGACGCGTGGCGGCCGTGGTCGACCGACGTGTTCCTGGTCGGGAACCTGCTCGTCGGAGCCGGCTTCTTCGTCTACTGCCTCGATCTGCTGATGCAGACGTGCGCGACGTACGGCGGCCTCCAGCGCGCGCTCGGGATCGCCTACCTGCGTGACCGCGACGACTCACCTCCGCCACCCGCCGTCCTGGCGGGAATGGTCGTCGCGATCGAGGGGCTCATGGCGAGCGCCGCGGGGACGACGATCATCGTCGCGCTCATCGGCCACGCGATCGACTCGGGTCTCACGATGGATGCGCTCTGGGCGAAGAACCTGACCTACTTCTTCGGCCACTCGGTCTTCAACCTCACGATCTACCTCTCCGTAGGTGCCGTCTACGTCCTGCTTCCCGGTTATACGGGCAGGCCGTGGAAGACGACGAAGCCGATCGTCGTCGCCTGGCTGTTCACGCTCCTGTTCGTCACGACGGCGTACGGCCACCACCTGTACATGGACTTCGTCCAGCCCGAGTGGGTCGCCGGGTTCTCGAGCATCGCCTCCTTCGGCGCGGCGCTTCCGGTTGCGGTCGTGACGATCTTCACCGGCGTCGTCCTGATCTGGGGCTCGCGGTACCGCTGGACGCTCGCCTCGGCACTCCTGTACCTCGGCTTCATGGGCTGGGCGATCGGCGGCACCGGCGCCGTGCTCGACTCGCTCATCCCGATCAACTTCAAGTTCCACAACACGCTCTGGGTGACCGCGCACTTCCACACGTACCTGCTGATGGGGGTCATCCTCTGGGCGTTCGCGCTCTTCGTGCGGATGCTCGAGGAGAGCGCCGGCCGCACCGCCCGGGACGGCGTCTCCGCGTTCTCGCTGGGCGCGCTCCTCGTGGGCGGCTACGGGCTCGTCGGCGTCTGGTTCGTCTCCGGCACGCTCGGCATCCCGCGCCGCTGGGCGATCCACCCGGAGGACACCGCGGGATACAGCCTGGTCGCGAGCATCTTCGCGATCGTCTTCGCGGTCGGGTTCCTCGTCCTGCTGCTCGAGTGCCTGCGACTCGCACGGATCGCAAGCGTTCAGCGCTGGGACCGTATCCCGGCGGTGCGTTCGTCGCTCCCCACGCGCGCCGATCCCGAGCCGGTGCTCTCGTCCGGGTTCCAGTTCGCGGCCGTCTGCGCCGCGACGGTCGTGTTCATCGGCGCGTACGCGCCACCGATCACGGATGCAGTCGAGTCGAACGTGCGCTACCACCACCTCCAGCACGGTGCCATGTACCTGGTCGGCCTGCTGGTCGGCGTCGCCTTCGCGTCGCTGCCCGCGGTCTTTGCGCGGATCCGGAGCCACCCGAATCTCGGGATCACACTCGTCATCGCAGGACCAGTGGTGATGATGCTCGGAATGGTTCCGTCGATCTACGAGTCCCTCGAGTCGAACACGGGCCTCCATTTGCTCTATCACGTCGGCATGGCGGCCCTCGGCGTGGTCACCGGCCTCGCGGCGGGAACGCTCGGTCTCGTCACCGGCCGGCTCGTGTTCGTGCTCTCGATCGGAATGGCGTTGATGTACGCCGCCGGAGTGACAGGAGGCTGA
>DASSBI010000072.1:0-2264 GCA_035698965.1 Gaiella sp.
GAGGCGGCGACGAAGTGGTACGCGGAGCAGATCCTCGAGGCGGGCGTCGCGATGGTCAACTGCATGCCCGTCTTCATCGCGCGCGAGCCCTACTGGCAGAAGCGCTTCGCGGACGCCGGCTGCCCGATCATCGGCGACGACATCAAGTCGCAGGTCGGCGCCACGATCTCGCACCGCGTTCTGACCACGCTCTTCCAGGACCGCGGCGTCCACCTCGACCGGACGATGCAGCTGAACGTCGGCGGCAACTCGGACTTCCGCAACATGCTGGAGCGCGAGCGGCTCGAGTCGAAGAAGATCTCGAAGACGAACGCCGTCACGTCGATGCTCGACTACGACATCGGGGCGGACAACGTCCACGTCGGCCCGTCCGACTACGTGCCCTGGCTCACCGACCGCAAGTGGGCCTACATCCGCATGGAGGGCTCGTCGTTCGGCGACGTGCCGCTCAACGTGGAGCTCAAGCTCGAGGTTTGGGACTCGCCGAACTCGGCCGGCATCGTGATCGACGCCGTCCGGCTCGCGAAGCTCGCGCTGAACAACGGCATCGCCGGCGCCCTCGAGGCGCCGTCGAGCTACCTCATGAAGTCGCCGCCCGTGCAGATCGTGGACAGCGAGGCGCGCGACAACACGGAGCGGTTCATCAAGCAGAACGCGCTCGAGTCGGCGAAGAAGCCGAAGGCCGCGGCGAAAGCGTAGGCGTGGGTGCGCTTGGTGTCCGACTTTAAGTCGGACACCAAGCGCCGACTACTCGCCCCCTCTAGGCTCCGCCCGTGGCAGACCTCGAGCTGCAGCCGGCCACGGGTCTTTCGGACGAGGAGCTGGCGACGCTCTTCACCTCGTCCTACGAGGGCTACCTCGTGCCGTTCGCGGTCGACGCGTCCGCCATGCGCTTCCTGACGGAGACGTTCGATCTCGACCGTGCCGCGTCCGTGGTCGCGGTTCGCGGCGGCGAGCGCGTGGGGCTCGCGAACCTCGGGCTTCGAGGAGCGGAGGCTTGGGTGGGCGGCGTCGGCGTCGTTCCCGCGGAACGGCGGCGCGGGACCGGTCGCAGGCTCATGCACGCGCTGCACGAGAACGCGCGCTCGCGCGGCGTCGAACGGATCTGGCTCGAGGTGATCGTGGGCAACACGAGCGCGATCGCGCTGTACGAGCAGCTCGGTTACGCCCGCGTGCGCGACCTCGAGGTCTGGTCGCTTCCCGGCACGGCGAGCGAGGCGAACGTGAACGAGGTCGACGCCGAAGAGGCCCACGCCTGGATCCGCGAGCACAGCGTCGAGCGAGAGCCGTGGCAGCGCGACGACGCGTCACTCGCGAAAGCCACCGACCTGGGTGGCCTCGTGGTCGACGGCGCGGCCGCAGTCGTCCGGCCGGGCGGCGGCCGCGTCTCCGTCGTCCAGATCGCCGGTGACGAGGAGCCGCTTCGGGAGCTGTTGCGAGGCGTGCGCTCGCTGGGCGCCGTCAGCGTCCTCAATCTGCCCGCCGGTCACCCGGCGTCGCTCGCGCTCGCCGCACTCGGCGGCACCGCGGACGTCCGGCAGCACGAGATGCTCCTGCGGCTCTAGGCCCAGGGAAGCCGGTCCCAGTACGCCGGCCGGCCGCGCGTCGGCCGCTCGAACGGCGCATACGCCTGTCGGGCGTCGCTCGTCTCCTCCTCCACGCTCGCGCCGTAGCGCGCCGCGAGCCCCGAGACGGGGTACAGGAGCTGCTCGTCCTTCGACCGAGCGCCGACCATGAGGATCGTGCACGGCTCGTCGCCCGATCCGACGAAGACGTGCTCGACGCCCGCGGGACAGTGGACGAAGTCCCACGGCGCGAGCGGCCGCTCCTCCCCGTCGACGAGCAGCTTGCACTCGCCCGAGAGCACGAGGAACGCCTCCTGTTGCGACTCCGAGTGGTAGAGGCAGTTCGACTCGCCGGGCTCGACCACGCTGATGTTGATGCCGACCTGCGGAAACTCCTGCTCGCGCGTCTCGAAGCCGCAGCCCGAGCCGAACGTCGTCGACGTCCACCACTCTGCATCCCGCACGTTCACGACGAACCAGCCGTCGGACGCGGGCGCGAGACCCGAGCCGTTGTCCTCGAGACGGGCCTCGGGCACGACTCGACCCTACACGCCCGGCCGATCGGGCTCGACGCGCGGAGCCACGTCGTCGGCGACGAAGCCGATGCGCCGATGCGTCGCGTCACAGAAAGGCTTCGTCGACGAGTGGCCGCAGCGGCAGAGGACGATCGCGTCACCCGGCGGGACCTCGAGCTCGCGG
>DASSBI010000073.1:0-3790 GCA_035698965.1 Gaiella sp.
CAGCGCGACGTCGGTCGTCCCCTGCCGCCAGGCGCGGCCGAACGAGTCGCTCACGACCACGCCGACGTCCGCCCCCGAGAGCTCGGACAGCCGGGTGCGCAACCGGCGCGCGGAGGCGTCCGGGTCGACGGGAAGCAGGACGAGGATGTCCTCGCCCGGCGTGTTCGACGCGTCGACCCCGGCCGAGGCGCAGACGAAGCCGTGCCGGGTCTCGGCGATCACGAGCGGGGGCCGGGAGCGGACGACCTCGCGGCTCTCGCGGAGGATCACCTCGGCGCGGCGCGCGTCTCCGTCCTCGCCCGCGAGCTCCATCGCCCGCGCGGACGGCTCGACGTCGGCGAGCCGCACCACGCGTCCCTCCACCTTCGAGACCGCCTTCTGGGCGACGACGACGACGTCGCCGTCCTGCAGCCCGCCTGCAGCGCCGGCGGCGGCATGGAGCAGGAGCCCCAGGTCCTCACCCTCGACGAGCTCGGGGAGCCCTTCGAGCGGGATGACGCTGACCGTCCCGGCGCCGGCCACCTCGACTCAGCGGACGCCCGTGACGCGGATGCCGGCGTGCGCCTTGTAGCGCTTGTTGACGTTGACGATCACGGCCGTGAGGCCTTCGAGCGCGCGGGCGGACGCGAGCGGGCCGCAGTCGATCGCACGGCCGGACGTGATCCGCCCTGCGAGCCCGAGGACGACCGCCTTCGCATCCGCGTCGTCGCCGCAGACGAGCGCGTCCTCCTCCGGAGGCGCGTCTCCGCCGAGGTTGCGGGCCGCGAGGGAGTGCAGGCCGGCCACGACCGGCGCGTCGACGACGTCCTGGATGCGTGCGGCCACGGATGTCGCCTCGGTCGTCGGCAGCACGCCGTCCGGCGCGAACGTCAGCTCGGAGGCGACGGAAAGGACAGGCGTCGTCCCGATCGCCTCGCGCAATACGGCAGCGGTCGCCACCGCCGCCTCGGCCTTCGTCGCCAGGATCACCAGGTTCGCGGCGCGGCAGGCGTCGGCGTTCGTCGCGCCTTCGACCCCCACGGTCGCCGCCGCCGCCGCCGCACGCTCCGCGTCGCGCGAGCCGACGACGACGTCGTAGCCCCCCTTGGCGAGGCGCTTCGCGAGCGCCAGGCCGAAGCCTCCGGTTCCCCCTACGATCGCAACCCTCACACGACCACCTCCAGCACGACCTCGGCGAGCCTGCGAGCCGCGTCGCGGTCGATCATGAGCGTGTCCGTCACGACGAGCGGGACGTCGGCCTCGGCCGGAGCATCGGCTCGATCGATCACGAGCGCACCGATCAGCCCCTCGTAACACCGCGTCACGTGCGCCGGTGAGGTGCCGCCAGCCATGCGCGTGAGCATACGGTCGAGCGGGCCTTTGACGGCGCGGCCGCCGACGAGCGGGCTGACGGCGACCGTACGCCCACGGCGGGCGACGACCGCCTCCCGGAGCCCGTCGACCGCGAGCATCGGGTGGATCGAGGTGTACGGGTTGCTCGGTGCGACGACGACCGCGTCGGCATCGCGGATCGCCTCCAGCACGCCTGGAGCGGGTCGCGCGGCGTCGGCGCCGGCGAACACCATCGCGTCGACCTCGTCCTCGTGACCGCGGGCGACGAACCACTCCTGGAACGGGAACGTGCCACCCGGCGTCACGACCGACGTCCGGAGCGGGTCGTCCGTCGCCGGCAGCAGCAGCGTGGCGAGACCAGCCGCGTCGGCGAGGCGCGCCGTGACCGCCGAGAGCGGATCTCCCGCCCTGAGCGCCTGCGTGCGCACGAGGTGGAGCCCGAGGTCGAGGTCGCCGAGTGAGAACCATCCCTCGCCGCCCCAATGCCTCGCGGCCTCGAGCGTTCGCCAGGTCTCGCCGGCGCGGCCCCAGCCGCGCTCCTCGTCGTTCAGCCCGGCGAGCGCGTAGAGCACCGAGTCGAGGTCGGGCGAGACGTGCAACCCGAGCACACAGACGTCGTCGCCGACGTTGCCGATCACCGTGAGCTCTCCCGCGCCCAGGACGTCCTGCAGGCCGCAGGCGAGCTTCGCGCCGCCGACGCCGCCGGACAGGCATGCGATTCTCAAAGCGCGATTGCTTCGACGAGTTCCGCGGTGCGCGCACCCGCGCGTGTGCCGAACCGGACGAGGTCGCTGAGCGTGTCGACATCGTCGACGAGGTTCCCGACCGCCAGCGCCTCGACGTCGATCCCGAGCGCCGCGGCGTGGTCGCGGAACCGCGCTGCGCTGCGCGGGCCGTAGAGCGGCGCGAAGATCTCGGCGCCCGGCAGGCCAAGCGCGTTCGTCGTCCCGTCGTGCGCCTCGACGATCCCGAGCCGTCCGAGCAGCGCCGGCACCGCGAGCGCGTTCAGGTCCGAGGGCCGGACCCGGGGCAGATCGGCGTTGACGACGAGGCAGATGCCGGACGCGCCGTCGAGCCCGGTCGCGACCGCGTCTCCCTGCCCGCTGCCGGGATCGTCCACCAGCCGGGCACCGAGGTCACCGGCGACCAGCCGGCCCGCGGGATCGTCGGTGACGACCCTCACCTCGCCGACCGCGAGCGCCACCTCGACGACGTCGCCGAGCATCGCGAGCGCCACCTCCCGACGCAGGTCTTCGGGCAGGCGGCTCTTGCCCTCGGCTCGGAAGGGGATCACCGTGAGCACGAACCGAGAGTACGTGCGTCCGCGGGGCCGCCGCTCAGGCGGCGTGCGGGGCCGCGCCGGAGCCGTGGTCGGCGCCCGGGCCCGTCGTCGCCCACTCGTTCACCTCGAACCAGTGCGTGCCCTCCAGAGCGACGACGACATCGGGGTGCGTGTGGGCAGCGTTGACGACGTGGTGCTCGACGTCGCAGCAGATCTCGACCTCGTCGAGCGAGAGGCCGCTCGGGATCTTCGCGACGACCTCGAACGGCAACTGCGCGTCGTGCACCGTCATGTGCTTGAACTGGAGATCCGGAGCGAGCTCCATCAGGGCCGGCCAGTCGGGGCAGGTCTTGTAGCTCACAGCTCTGCCTCGTTCGGCCCGCGACGCCACGTTCCTTCGAGGCGCACGAGACCGCGGCTCTCGTCATCCGGGTACACGAGCAGCGGGATCGGGCGTGCCAGCCGGTCGAGCAGGCGGCCGTCGTCGCCGAGAAGTGCGAGCGTGACCTCGAACCGCCCGAACTGGAGCGGCGACGCGCCGACGTCGAGGCGCAGGCCGAGCCCGTCGCCCGCAGGATCCCAACCGAGGCGCGCCGTCTCGACGAGGTCCTCGGCGACGAGGAGCCCGGAGGCGTCGCGAACCTCGAGGTGCAGGCTCGGCGGTGCGACTGAGCCGGTCAGCGCGACGTCGAGACCGAACGGCTCCCCCGCGAGGAAGCGGTCGCGCGAGTCCCCGTCAGCGGTCACGAGCCGGGCCGCGGCTATCCGCGCTTCGCCGGAGCCGGACGGGCCGTGGCCGTTCGCGGCCGCCGCGCCGTCCTCCTCGGCGAGCGCGCGGCGATAGCGCGTGATCGCCTCGTGGACCGGGCCGTCGTAGGCGAGGCGCCCAGCTCGCAGGAGCACGGCGCGGTCGCAGAGCCGCTCGACCGCCGAGGCGTCGTGGGACACGAAGAGGATCGTCCCGCCACGCTCCTTGAACGCCGCGATCACGCCGAAGCACTTCCGCTGGAAGCTCTCGTCGCCGACGGCGAACACCTCGTCGAGCAGCAGCACGTCTGCCTCGAGGAACGCCGCGATCGCGAACCCGAGCCGCATCGTCATGCCCGAGGAGTACGTCCTCACGGGCCTGTCGATCGAGCCCTCCAGCTCGGCGAACGCGACGATCTCGTCGAACCG
>DASSBI010000074.1:0-3451 GCA_035698965.1 Gaiella sp.
ACCAGTCCGTGGGCGGCGCTGGCGCTCATCGTCGTCGCGCAGTTCATGGTGATCCTCGACGTCGCGATCGTGAACGTGGCCCTCCCGTCGATCGAGACCGATCTCGGCTTCACCCAGTCCGGCCTCGAGTGGGTCGTGACCGCCTACGCGATCGTCTTCGGCGGCTTCCTCCTCCTCGGCGGGCGCCTGGCGGACGTGCTCGGCCGGCGCCGGGTCTTTGCCGCAGGGATTGCCCTCTTCGCTCTCAGCTCCGTGCTCTGCGGGCTCTCCTGGTCGGCAGGCTCGCTCGTCGCCTTCCGCGGGCTCCAGGGCCTCGGCGGCGCGCTGCTCGCGCCGGCCGGGCTCTCCCTGCTGATGACCACGTTCGCCGAGGGCCGCGACCGCAACATCGCGCTCGGCATCTGGGGAGCCGCATCCGGAAGCGGGGCGGCGGTCGGCGTCCTCGTCGGCGGCGTTCTTACCTCCTACCTCAGCTGGCCGTGGATCTTCTTCGTCAACGCCCCGGTCGCGGCCGTGCTCCTCGTCGCCGTACCGCTCGTCCTGCGGGAGAGCGTCGTGCGCGACGGCCTGCGTCATTTCGACCTGGCCGGTGCGTTCTCCGCCACGGGCGCAGTGATGCTCTTCGTCTACGCGCTCACGCTGACGACCTCGCACGGCTGGTCCGACCCGCTCACGCTGAGCGTGCTGACGGCGGCGCTGGGCCTCGGCGTCGCGTTCGTCCTCAACGAGCGTCGCGCGGCCGCTCCGCTGCTGCCGCTGCGGATGTTCCGGATCCGGACGTTCGCGGTCGGCAACGCCGTGACGACGATCGTCGCCTCGATCGCGTTCTCGGAGTTCTTCCTGCTGACGCTGTACCTCCAGGACGTCCTCGGGTACTCCGCGGTCGAGACGGGGCTCGCGTTCAGCGCGATCGCGGTGACCATCGCGGTCGTCTCGAACATCTCGCAGTCGCTCGTGACCCGCTTCGGGCCGCGTGGCGTGCTGACCGTCGGGCTCGTGCTCGTGACCGTCTCGCTCGCGCTGATCGCCCGGCTGCCGGTGCCCGGGAACTACAGCGTGGACCTGCTCGTCCCGTTCGTGCTCAACGGCGTCGGCTTCGCGCTCTGCTTCATCCCCGTCACGATCGCCGGCCTGGCGGGCGTTGCGCCGGCCCAGGCGGGCGCAGCCTCCGGCCTGCTCAACACGAGCCGCCAGGTGGGCGGCGCCGTGGGCCTTGCGGTGGTGAACACGATCGCCGCCGGCTCGGTCTCGGAGGGCACGGCGGGTCTGGCGCACGGGTTCCGTCTCTCGCTGCTCGTGCTCGCGGGCATGGCGCTGCTCGGAGCGGTGCTGTCCTCGACGCTCCTCGCTCCGTCGCCGGAGCGCGACGTCCGGGTCGCAGACGAGCCGGTCAGGGAGGCCGCGTGACCGGATCGACCCGGCATCCGGTCGCCGTCGCGCGAGATCCGCCCGGTCAGCTGGTGGCGGCGCCGCGGAGCTCGTGGCCCGGGTCTGCCGTCGCCTGGGTGCGGACGGCGTCGGTGTTGATCGAGACGCCGCCGAGGCGCGCGACGGCCACGACCCGAAGCAGCGGCGCGTCGTCGGGCAGCTCCTCGGGATCGGTGACCAGCGCCTCGACGCCGCCGAGCCTCGCCCGGTCATCGACGACCACACGCCAGTCGCGCGGGACGGTCACGTTCACACCGCCCAGGGTCGCCGAGAGCTCGAGATCGGCGCCGCTCGGGTCGAGGGTCGCCTCGCGCAGGTCGAGCTCGACGCCGCCGAGGACGACGCTCACGGACCCGCGCCCTAGCGCCGCGGCCTTGCAGGTTCGCTCGACGCCGCCGAGGTAGGTGGCGATCCCGAACTCGTCGGCGGTCTCGTCACCAAAGGTCTTCCGGCGCGCGAGCAGCTGTCCCGCGGCCCCGAGGGCGACGAGCACGACGACGACCTTCACGACGCGCTTCACGACGGCTCCCATCGCACCTCCTCCGTGACCAGCCGGCCACCCTGAGTCTAGAGTCGCGCCCATGGGTGAGCGCGTGCAGGGTGGGAGGCTCGCGGCGAGAGCGATCGCCGCGGCCGGCGTCGATTGCGTGTTCACGCTCTCCGGCGGCCACGTGATGCCGATCTACGAGGGCTGCCGGCACGAGGGCGTCCGCGTCGTCGACGTCCGCCACGAGCAGTCCGCCGCGCACGCCGCCGAGGCGTGGGGGAGAGTCCGGCGCGCGACGGGCGTGGCGCTCGTGACGGCGGGGCCTGGGGTGACGGGCACGGTGACGGCCGTCGCCAACTGCTTCGCCGCCCAGACGCCGATGGTCGTGCTCGGCGGCGCCCGGCCGCTCGCACAGGCGGAGTGGGGCGCGCTGCAGGAGTTCGACCAGCTCTCGCTGATGAAGCCGATCACGAAGTGGGGGGCGGTGTGCCCGGAGGTCGATCGGATCCCCGAGTACGTGGCGATCGCGTTCCGGCAGGCGCTGGCACCGCCGCGCGGACCGGTCTACCTCGAGCTTCCCGCCGACATCCTCTTCGCCGACGGCGACGCGGAGCCCGTCGCGATCCCGATCGAGGCGCCACGCGCCTTCCCCGACCCGCGCGAGCTGGGCAAGGCTGCCGACCTCCTGTGCGCCGCCGAGCGGCCGGCCGTCGTCGCGGGCAGCGGGGTCTGGTGGGACGGCGCGGCGGCGGAACTCGCCCGATTCGCCGAGGCCGGCCGCGTGCCCGTCTACCTGAACGGCTCGGGCCGCGGCTCGCTACCGCCCGGCCACGAGCTCTTCTTCCAGCACTCCCGGAGCATGGCCCTCGACGAGGCGGACGTCGTCTGCGTCGTCGGGACGCCGCTCGACTTCCGGCTTCGCTACGGGCGCTTCGGGAACGGGAAGCTGATCCACGTCCACGGCGACGCGCGCGAGCTGGGCCGGAACCGCGTCGCGGACGCGTCGATCGTCGGCGACTGCGCCGCCGTGCTCGGTGGGCTCGCCGACGGCGTCGAGTCGCCGAAGGGAGATCGCGCCGCGTGGCTCGAGACCCTCCGCGCGGCCGAGGCGGCGTGGTGGGACGCGCACCGCGCCGAGATCGAGTCGGACGCCTCGCCGATCCACCACTACCGGCTCGGCGCGGAGCTCGACCGGGTGCTCGACGAGGACACCGTCGTGATCGGAGACGGCGGCGACGTGGTCGCGGCAGTGTCACGCGTCCTGCGCGTCCACCGGCCCGGGCACTGGCTCGACCCGGGGCCGTTCGGCTGTCTCGGCGTCGGGCCGGGGTATGCGCTCGGCGTCGGCACCGCCGGCTTCGGTGGCCGCATCGTCTGCGTGATGGGCGACGGCGCGCTGGGCCTCAACGGCCTCGACTTCGACACGCTCGTCCGCTTCGACGTCCCGGCGGTGCTCGTCGTCGGCAACGACGGCGCCTGGGGGGAGATCCGCGTGCCGCAGGTCGGCATGTACGGCCCCGACGGCGAGGTCGCGAC
>DASSBI010000075.1:0-3928 GCA_035698965.1 Gaiella sp.
CGCGGGTTCTGGGCGCTGACGCGCTACGACGACGTCCTCGCGGTGTCGAAGGACTGGCAGACGTTCTCGTCCGAGCTCGGCGGGACGTCGCTGCAGGACCTGACACCGGAGGAGCTCGAGGCGCGACGGTCGATGATCGACACCGATCCGCCACCGCACACCCGCCTGCGCGCGCTCGTCAACAAGGGCTTCACGCCGCGCGTCGTCAATACCTACGAGGAGCGCATCCGCGGGCTCGCACGCGACATCCTCGGGCGCGCATTCGAGGCCGACGAGTTCGACTGGGTCCACTCGGTCGCCGAGGAGATCCCGATGTGGGTCTTCTCCGACATCATGGGCCTGCCGGTCGAGGACAGGAAGCTGATCATCGAGCTCGGCGACAAGATCCTCGGCAACACCGACCCGGAGGTCGTCGGGCCGGAGAACGTGGCCGAGGTCGCGCTCAAGGACCCGGAGCTCCGCAAGCTCCCGTTCTCGAGCCCGTTCTCGCTCGACCTGATCGAGTACGGCAGGCAGCTCGGCGAGCAGCGACGCCGGGAGCCGCGCGAGGACATCACGACGAAGCTGGTCGAGGCCGAGATCGACGGCTCGAGGCTCTCCGAGCAGGAGTTCGGCGTCATGTTCATCCTGCTCACGACCGCGGGCAACGAGACGACGCGCCACACGATCTCGCTCGGCCTCCACGACCTGCTGACGCACCCCGAGGAGCTGCAGCGCCTGGTGGACGATCCGTCGCTCGCCGGGACCGCCGCGGACGAGCTGCTCCGGCGAGCGCACGCCGTGCACCACTTCCGCCGTACCGCGACCAGGGACGTCGTCATGCACGGCCGCCGCATCAAGGAGGGCGACAAGGTGACGATCTGGTACGCCGGGGCGAACTACGACGACGCGAAGTTCGCCGACCCATACCGGCTCGACGTGGGGCGGACGCCGAACCGCCACCTCACGTTCGGCCTCGGTGGGCCGCACTTCTGCCTCGGCATGCACCTCGCGAAGCTCGAGATCAAGGTCTGGCTCGAGGAGATGATCCCGTACCTTCCGAGGGTGGAGCTCGCAGGCGACCCCGTCCGGCTTCGGTCGTGCTTCTTCAACGGCGTCAAGCGAATGCCCGTGCGGGTGCGCGGGTGAGACCCGACCAGGAGGCAAGCTCGCCGTGACCATCGGTCACGACGCGGAAGCGACCGTCGCGTCCCTTCGGGGCCAGGGCGTGAAGGCGGTCCGGCTGCTCTACACGGACCTCCACGGCGTCGCGCGCGGCAAGGACATCCCGATCGGCCACTTCCTCGAGCTGCTCGAGGAAGGGGTCGCCTTCTGCTCGGTGATCATGGGCACAGATCTCCGTCACACGCCCGTCGTCGGCGGCGAGGAGGGGTACGTCGACTTCTCGGTCAGGCCGGATCCGGACACGCTGCGCATCGTTCCGTGGCAGCCCGAGGTTGCCTGGTGCCTGGGAGAGGCATGGACCCTCGACGGCTCCGACCACTGGCCCTCGTGCCCACGGGCGCTCCTCCGGCGGGTGGTGGAGCGCTACGCGAGCCGCTCGCTCGTTCCCGTCGTCGGACCGGAGCTCGAATGGTTCCTCTGCAAGCGCGACCCCGCCGCGCCGAACGGCCTCGGCCGTTACGTCGACGAACTCTCCCGCGTCTACACCGTCGGAGCGATCTCCGACCCGTTGCAGATCAACCTGAGGACGCTCCTGTGGGCGGACGAGCTCGGCCTCAAGGCGTTCGCGGGGAACCACGAGTTCATGAACTCGCAGTACGAGATCAACCTCAAGCACTCGGCCGCGCTCGACGCGGCGGACCGGGCGTTCATGCTCAAGGCGGCGGTGAAGGAGGTCGCTGCCACGGAGGGTCTCCTTGCGACGTTCATGGGGCGGCCCTTCACGGACCAGGGCGGCTCCGGATTCCATGTCCACCTGTCCATTGCGAACACCGAGGGCGGCAACGCTTTCGCCGCCGACGACGCCGAGCTGAGCGGCCTCGGGATGCACTTCATCGGCGGCGTGATCGCGCACGCGCAGGGCCTGCAGGCGCTGCTCGGCCCGACGGTCAACGCCTACAAGCGGATCCTCCCCGACAGCCTCGCGCCGACCCACGCGAACTGGGGGCACGACAACCGCACGGCCTTCTGCAGGGTTCCGAACGAGCGCGGGTCGCGGACACGCATCGAGATCCGCACGGGCGACGGGTCGGCGTGCCCGCACCTCATCGTCGCCGCGCTCCTGCTGGCGGGGATCGACGGGATCGAGCGCGAGCTCGAGCCGACGGACCCGGTCGTCGGCGACGCGTACCGGATGGACGACGCGCACGCCGGGACGAAGCTCCCCGGAGACCTCGGCTCGGCGCTCGATGCGCTCGAGGCGGACACCTGGCTCGTCGAGGAGCTCGGCCAGGAGCTCGTGGCGACGTTCACCGCGATGAAGCGCTTCGAGGTCGAGCGCTTCGCCGAGGCCGTCGGGACGTTCGATCCCGAGGTCGTCACGGCGTGGGAGGTGGAGGAGTATGCAGCCCATCTCTGAGCTCGTGGTCTCGGAGCGGCGCGTTCGTGTCGAGGTCGAGGGGGTGCCGCGGTGGGGTCGGCGTGCAGGTGACACGATCACGCTCGAGGACGGCACCGAGCTGGCGGAGGAGGATGCGCTCTACCTCGCGCCGGCCGAGCCGACGAAGATCTTCGCCGTCCACCTCACCTACCGCTCGCGCGTGGAGGAGTACGCCGCGCGAACGCCGCCCGAGCCGTCCTACTTCGTCAAGCCGCCCACGACGCTGAACGGCCACCGCAGGCCGGTCCGGATGGCCAAGGACGCGAGGTTCCTCAACTACGAGGGCGAGCTGGCCGTCGTCGTCGGGCGGCGGCTGAAGGGCGTGCCGATCGACGACGTCCTGTCGTACGTCGCGGGCTATGCGTGCGCGAACGACGTCGGGATGCACGACTTCCGCCACGCAGATCGCGGGGCGATGCTTCGCGTGAAAGGGCAGGACGGGTTCCTCCCGCTCGGTCCCGAGCTCGTTCCCGCCTCCGACTTCGACCCGACCGACTTCACGATCCGCACGTACCTGAACGGCGACGTGGTGCAGGAGGCGACTGCGGACGACCTGGTGTTCGGCGTCGCCTACCAGCTCGCCGACCTCTGCCGGCTGATCACGCTGGAGCCGGGCGACGTGATCCTCACCGGCACGCCGGCCAATTCGCGCCCGATGCGGCCGGGCGACGTGGTCGAGGTGGAGATCACAGGCCTCGGCCGGCTCGCCAACACCATCGAGGAGTGGGACGTCGATCTCGCCGGCCCGGGTGAGCAGCTGCAGGTCTCGGCACAGACGCTCCACGTCGCGCTCGCGATCCCGGAGGACGAGGCGGAGCGGATGGTCGCGGAAGGACGCACCCTGGCGTGATCCGCCTCGGCCGGATCGACCACGTCGGGCTTCGCGTGGCGGATCTCGACGAGGCGGCCGCCCGGTGGTGCGTCCAGCTCGGGCTGGTCGAGCGGGCGCGCGACGAGCAACGAGCGTTCCTCGCCTGCGACGACGAGCCCTACTGCCTCGAGCTCGCGGCCTCGGAGGAGCCGGGGCACGACCACACGGCCTTCGAGCTGCACGCGACGTGCTCCCCTGCCGACGCGGCGGCGCACCTCGACGAGCTGGGCGTGCCCCACGAGGAGCGGGAGGGCTCGACCTGGCTCGCCGACCCTGACGGGCGCGCGATCCAGCTGCTCCCGTACCGGCCGCCCGAGGCGGAGATCGCTCGCTGGCCGCAGCACGCACGTCGCTCGGCGACGGTGCACCTCGGAGGGCCCCGGCGGCTCGGGCACGTCAACTGCCTCACCGGAGACATCCGCGCGAATGCGAGCTTCTACCTCGACGTGCTCGGAATGCGCCTCTCCGACTGGCTCGGCACGGCGGGAGTCTGGTTCCACATCGACTCGGAGCAC
>DASSBI010000076.1:0-2508 GCA_035698965.1 Gaiella sp.
GCGGGCTATGCCGCCACGGGAACGCGCGGCGAGCAGGTGCGCGAGTTCAAGGGCCTGGTGAAGGCGCTCCATCGCGCGGGCATCGAGGTGATCCTCGACGTGGTCTACAACCACACCGCCGAGGGCAGCCACCTCGGGCCGACGCTCTCCTTCAAGGGCGTCGACAATGCGTCGTACTACCGCCTTCAGCCTGACGACCCGCGGCACTACATGGACTTCACGGGGACGGGCAACTCGCTCAACCCGGTGCATCCGTCGGTGCTGCGCCTGATCATGGACTCGCTCCGTTACTTCGCGATCGAGTGCCATGTCGACGGCTTCCGCTTCGACCTCGCCTCGGCGCTCGCGCGGGAGCTGTACGACGTCGACCGCCTCTCGGCGTTCTTCGACGTCATCCACCAGGATCCGGTGCTCAGCCAGGTGAAGCTGATCGCCGAGCCGTGGGACGTCGGCCCCGGCGGCTACCAGGTCGGGAACTTCCCGATCCTCTGGTCGGAGTGGAACGGCATGTACCGGGACACGATGCGCGACTTCTGGCGCGGGCACACGGCCGTCGGCGAGTTCGCGCGCCGGTTCACCGGCTCGAGCGACCTCTACCAGTCGGACGGACGGCATCCCTCCGCGTCGATCAACTTCGTCACCTGCCACGACGGGTTCACGCTCCGCGACCTCGTCTCCTACGACCGCAAGCACAACGACGCCAATCTCGAGGGCAACCGCGACGGCTCGGAGGACAACCGCTCGTGGAACTGCGGCGTCGAGGGCGAGACCGACGACCCCGAGATCAACGAGCTCCGCGACCGTCAGACGCGGAACTTCCTCGCGACCCTTCTCCTCTCCCAGGGAACGCCGATGCTGCTCGCCGGCGACGAGCTCCGGCGGACCCAGCAGGGCAACAACAACGCCTACTGCCAGGACAACGAGCTGTCGTGGGTGGACTGGGAGGTCGGTGAGCGCGCGCACGGTCTCCTCGAGTTCACACGGCGGCTGCTGCGGCTCCGCGCCGAGCATCCCGTCTTTCGGCGGTCGGCGTTTCTCACCGGTGAGGAGCACCGCGGCTCCGGCGCGCCGGACGCCTGGTGGTTCCGGCCCGACGGCCGGCGGATGAACCAGGCCGACTGGGCGCGCGGCGACGCGTTCGCGCTCGGAGCCTTCCTGAACGGCGCCGAGATCCCGACGCTGACGGACGAGGGCGAGCCGATCGCGGACGAGTCGTTCATCGTCCTGTTCAACGCATGGCGGGAGCCGGTCACGTTCGTCCTGCCGCCGACCCGCTTCGGCCGCCGCTGGGCGCACGAGCTCTGCACGTCGGAGCCGGAGCTCCCGCCGAACGGCACGACGCTCCGGGCCAGGGCTGCGGTGCCGGTCCGCGAGCGTGCCCTCAGGGTGCTACGGCGCGTCGGCTAGCGCGGCTCAGTCGGCCGCGGGCGGCGGCTGCTTCAGTACGCGCAGGCACACCTCGACGACGACCGGGTCGAACTGCGTCCCGGCGGCGCTCGTGAGGCGCCTGAACGCCTCCTCGACGGGGAGCGCCTCGCGGTAGGGCCGGTCGGTCGTCATCGCGTGGAACGCGTCGCAGGCGAAGATGATCCGCGCCTCGAGCGGGATCTCGTCGGCCTCGAGGCCGTCCGGGTAGCCGAGCCCGTCGTAGCGCTCGTGGCAGGCCCGGACGATGGGCCGCACCGCCTCGAGCTGGTCGATGGGGGCCAGGATCCGCTCGCCGAGCTCCGGGTGCTGCTCGATCATCGACCGCTCCTCGACGGTGAGCGGACCGGGCTTCATGAGGATCGACGCCGGGATCCCGATCTTGCCGATGTCGTGGAACAGCGCGCCGAGCTCGACGCGCTTGAGCTGCACGGCGTCCAGGCCGAGCTCGCGGCCCACCTCGATCGACATGTCGCAGATCCAGCGCGCGTGCGACGACGTGTACGAGTCCTTGGCCTCGAGCGCGTTCGCGAGCGCCTCGACGGTCGAGAGGAACGTGCGCTCGAGCGTCGCGAAGCTGCCGGCGTTCGTGATCGCGAGCCGGGCCTGGCTCGCGATCCCGGCGAGGAGCTCGAGCTCCCTCGAGCGGATCGGCGACTCGGCCACGACGGCGAGCGCCGCGAGCCCCTGGTCGAGCGGGATGAAGGTGATCGCATGCAGGGCGCCTGCGGCCTCGTTCCCGGCCGCGCGCCCGATGAGCACCGCCTCCTCGGCCGTCGTCACGAACGGCGCGCCGCGCGGCGAGAACCGGGCCACCAGGTCGGCACGCAGCATGCGCCCTTCGAGCGCCGTGTAGGCCGTGTCCCCGACCGCGCCACGGCAGACGAGGCCGCCGTCCTGCGTCGGCAGCCAGATCGAGCAGCGGGCCGACCCCATGATGTGCGCAGCCCCCCGCACCACCTGCTGCAGCACGCCGTCGAGGTTCGTCACCGAGGAGAGCTCCCGGGTCAGCTCGAGCAGCGCCTTCGCGCTCTCTGCCTCCCGGCGCTGGGACTCGTAGAGCCGCGCGTTGACGAGCGCCAC
>DASSBI010000077.1:0-5968 GCA_035698965.1 Gaiella sp.
CCGGTCGTACCTGCCGGGCTCGCCCGAGCGCGCCGAGCTCAAGCAGCGCCTCGACGAGATGGCGGCGGAGCGACTGGCGATCCCGCTCGTGATCGGCGGCGAGCGGGTCGAGTCGGGCACGACGTTCCAGGCGGTGATGCCCCACGACCGCGACCACGTCCTCGCCGACGTCGCGAAGGGCGACGCCTCGCACGTCGAGCGCGCAATCGCCGCCGCGCGCGACGCGCATCCGGGGTGGGCCTCGACTCCATGGCACGAGCGCGTCGCGGTGTTCCTCCGCGCCGCCGAGCTGCTCTCAGGCCCGTGGCGCTCGACGCTCAACGCCGCGACGATGCTGAACCAGTCGAAGACGGCCCATCAGGCGGAGATCGACGCCGCGTGCGAGACGATCGACTTCCTCCGCTTCAACGCGGAGTACCTCGTGCGGATCTACGAGGAGCAGCCGATCTCGTCCGCCGGGGTCTGGAACCGTCTCGAATACCGTCCGCTCGAGGGCTTCGTCTTCGCGATCAGCCCGTTCAACTTCACTGCGATCGGCGCGAACCTCACGACCTCACCTGCGCTGATGGGCAACACGGTCGTGTGGAAGCCGGCATCGACGCAGGCGCTCGCGGCCTGGTACACGCTGCGGCTCCTCGAGGAGGCGGGCCTGCCGCCCGGCGTGATCAACCTCGTCTTCGGTCCGGGCGCGGAGCTCGCCGATGCCGCGCTCACGAGCCCGGAGCTCGCCGGCGTCCACTTCACCGGGTCGACCGGGGTGTTCCATTCGATCTGGCGCACGATCGGCGGCGGCATCGACCGGTATCGCAACTACCCGCGCATCGTCGGGGAGACCGGCGGCAAGGACTTCATCCTCGCCCATCCGTCTGCCGACCCCGAGGCCGTGGCGACGGCGATCGTCCGCGGCTCGTTCGAGTACCAGGGGCAGAAGTGCTCCGCGTCGTCGCGCCTCTACCTCCCGTCGAACCTCTGGGGCGAGATCCGCGAGACGCTCCAGCGCGAGGTGCCGACGATCGCGATGGGCGACCCCCGCGACTTCACGAACTTCATGGGGGCGGTGATCGACGGCTCCGCGTTCGAGACGCAGGCGCAGGCAATAGCCGAGGCGCGCGACGCGGGCGCAGAGATCGTCGCCGGCGGCAACGTCGACGACTCCGAGGGCTGGTTCGTCGAGCCCACCGTGATCAAGACCGAGGACCCGGGCTTCCGCCTGATGCAGGACGAGCTGTTCGGGCCCGTCGTCACCGCCTACGTCTATGACGAGAAGAAGTGGGACGACACGCTCGACCTCGTCGACCAAACGGGCGCGTACGCCCTCACCGGCGCGGTGTTCGCGAACGACCGCGCCGCCATCGGGCAGGCGCACGATGCGCTCGCCTACGCGGCGGGGAACTTCTACGTCAACGACAAGCCGACGGGAGCGGTCGTCGGCCAGCAGCCGTTCGGCGGCGCCCGCGCATCCGGCACGAACGACAAGGCCGGCTCGATGTGGAACCTCATCCGGTGGGTCAGCCCGCGAACGGTCAAGGAGACCCTCGTCCCGCCGACGGACTACCGCTACCCCTTCCTACAGCCGGAAGCCTGAGCCGCGCGCGTCCGGCAAGGCGTCGCTCGGGAGTCTCGATCCTTTCCCCGTGAGCGGCGGGGGAAGCGTGCCTCGGCCGGAGGCCGGCTTCGTCGGCCGGGCGGTCAGCAGGCAACGTTCGGCAACACGCGTGAAGGACGGGGCCCGTGGGGGAGCCATGGGTTCCCCCACGATCCGGTTACCTTGACTGCGTGATCGACGAGATCCGCACCGCGAGCGAGAGCTTCTGGCACTTCCTCTCGGACATCGCGATCCTGCCGCTGCTCGCAGCGATCGTCTGCCAGCTCCTCAAGCTCTGCTGCACGAGCCGCGCGTGGCGGAACGTCCTCGCCGCCGCCTACCCCGACCGTCCGGTGCGCTGGCCGCCGATCCTCGCGGCGTACGTCGCGGGCGTCGGCGTCAACGCCATCGTCCCGGCCCGCGCGGGAGACGCCGTGCGCGTCGTGCTGGCGCATCGGGCGATCCCGGGCAGCTCGTACACGACCGTGGTCTCGTCGAACGTGGTCCTGACGTTCGTCGACATGACGCTCGCCCTGCTCGTCTTCGTGTTCGCGCTGACCCAGGGGGTCCTGCCGTCCCTCGACGTCCTCTCCTCCCTCCCCACGTTCGAGTACGGCTGGGCCGTCCAGGACGGCGTCGTACGTCCTCCGGCCGTGATCCTCCTCCTCGCCGTGGTCGCGGGCGGGACGCTGCTGCTGTACCACTTCTGGAACCGGCTTCGCGCCAAGGTGGCGCAGGGATTCGCGGTCTTCGACCCGCCTACGCGCTACGTCCGCACCGTCGTCTCCTGGCAGCTCGGCGACTGGGCTCTGCGCCTCGCGACGGTCTGGTTCTTCCTCGGCGCGTTCGGGATCCCGCAGAGCGTCGAGAACGTGCTGCTCGTCCAGGCGTCGATGAGCCTCGCAACGCTCGTTCCCGCCACGCCGGGCGGGATCGGCACCGAGCAGGCGCTCCTCGTCTACGCGTTTCGCGACGTCGGCGTCGCTCGCTCGACGCTGCTGGCGTTCAGCGTCGGGATGAAGTTGACGATCACCGTGGTGAACGTCATCGTCGGCTTTCTCGCGATCTTCCTCACCCTCGGCACGTTCCGCTACCGGTCGGTCGTCGCGGCGACCCCGCCGGAGTCGGCCGAGGATCCCAGGTAACGCGAGATCCAGTCCACGCGCGACCACGGTGTCTGCGGCCGCGAGGCGATCTCGCCGTCGATCTCGTGCTCCACCTCGGGTCGCTCCTGATAGAACGCCACCCGGTCGCGCACGAGCTCCGCCTCGTGCCTCGGCTCGCGGTACGACCACGCGACGGACGGGATGGAGCCGACGTCGAAGTGCTCCGCGTAGCCCTTGTACGCGCAGCCGGTGCGGACGAGCGACCGCGACAGGGCCTCCATGCGCACATCGTCACGTGGGAGGTAATACCGCGGGGGCAGGGAGGTCTCGAAGAGAATCCGCGCTCCCTCCGTGCGCGCGACCTCCTCGCCCGCGACGCGCACGACGATGAGTCTGGACGTGTTCAGCACGTCGATCCGGTGATAGGGGTCGCGCGGGTGGACGACGATCTCGTCGTCCTCCTCGAGCCACGTCTCGACAGCTCCCCAGAGCACGGTGACGTAGCCGTCGACGGCCGGCTCGGGCTCGGCCGCAACGTGGACGTCCTCGGCCGGGAAGGCGAAATGCGGCAGGCTTCCGGTGCGGTACACGAGCCTCACGCGCTCGCTGTCGACGACGGTCTCACCGCCTCTAATCCCGCGCACCCGTCGCGGGTGCACCTCGACGAACGTGACCTGCACCGGCGGGTCGAAGTCGAATCGGCCCGTTGGATGCTGGCCGAAGGGGCCACCGCCGACCGTCAGGGTCATGCGCCAACGATAGACCGTCGGGTGCGGCGTCAGCCGCGCCCGGCCTTGTGCAGCTGCGCGTAGACGGCCCGCGCCGTCCGAGCCGGGAGGCCCGGCACGCCCTCGAGCTCCTCCTGCGACGCGGCCATAAACGACTCGGCCGAGCCGAAATGCCGCAGGATCGCCCGCCGTCGCGCAGGCCCGATCCCCTCGAGGTCGTCGAAGATCGACTCGAAGGCGCGGGTGTCTCGCCGCCTGCGGTGGAAGCCGAGCGCGAAGCGGTGGGCCTCATCCCGAGCACGCTGGAGAAGCTGCAAACCCGGGTCGTGCCGCTCGAGACGGACCGGAGCCGAGCGTCCGGGGACGAACACCTCCTCCTCGCGCTTCGCGAGCGCGACCACCGCCACCCGCGGCAGGTCGTACGTCGCGTGGATCGCCTCGAGCGCAGCCGCGAGCTGCCCCTTGCCGCCGTCGATCACGACGAGGTTCGGGATCGACGCGAAGCTCTCGTCGTAACGGTCGGGCGAAGCCGAGTCGCGCAGCCGCGCGAACCTCCGCGCCACGACCTGGCCCATCGCTGCGAAGTCGTCCTGCCCCTCGAGGCCGCGAATCGCAAAGGAGCGGTAGTGCGCGCGCTTCGACTCCGCGTCGACGAAGACCGACATCGAGGCGACGATCTCGCGGCCCTGGATGTTCGAGACGTCGAAGCACTCGATCCGCGCCGGAAGGCTCTCGAGGTTGAGCGACTCGCGCAGCTGCTCGAGCGCCTCGACCCGCCGCTGCCGGCGCTGCTCGCGCGCGGAGAGGTCGTGCTCGAGCGCAAGCCGCGCGTTCTCCTCCGCGAGCTCGGCGAGACGCCGCTTCTCGCCGCGCTGCGGCGCGCGCACCTCGACCCGTGCCCCGCGCAGATCGCCGAGGAAGGCGGCGAGCGCATCCGTATCCTCGACATCGGGCGGGACGATCACCTGCGGCGGCACCGCGGGCGCGCTGCCGTAATGCTCGACGCAGAACGACTCGAGGATCGTGGCGCGGTCCTGCCCCGCGACGTTCTCCAGGTGGAAGGCAAACCGGTCGACGAGCTTGCCGTCCCGGAGCGGAAAGAGCTGCACCGCGGCGCGGTCGCCGTCGACAGCGAGCCCGATCACGTCGATCGTCCCCACCGCCTGCTTGTCCGCGGCCTGCCGCTGCGCGAGGCTCTCGATCGCCCGCAGCCGGTTGCGGTAGCGAGCCGCCTCCTCGAAGCGCTCCTCCGCGGCAGCGGCGCGCATCCGCCGCTCGAGCGCGAGCCGGATCGGCCGTGTCTCGCCGGACAGGAACTCGATCACGCCCTCGATGATGGCTCCGTAGTCCTCCTCCGAGATCGCGCCGATGCACGGCGCCGTACAGCGCTCGATGTGGAAGTCGAGGCACGGGATGCCGGAGTGCCGACCCGGCTTCGGCCCTTCGCAGGGGCGGAACTGGAACACGCGGTTCAGGACGTCGAGGGTCTCGCGCACCTTCTTCGCATTCGCGTACGGTCCGAAGTACACGGTGTCGCGCCGGTGCCGCTCGCGCGTGAACATCACGCGCGGGTAGGCGTCGGAGACGGTCACGGCGATGTACGGGAACGACTTGTCGTCGCGCAGGCGCACGTTGAACGGCGGCCGGTGCCGCTTGACGAGGTTCTGCTCGAGGTGGAGCGCCTCGGCCTCGCTCTGCGTCACGATCACCTCGATCCGGTGAACACGCTCGACGAGCTGGCCGATGCCCGCGCGCGTGTCACCGCCGCGGTTCCAATAGCTGCGGACGCGGGCGCGCAGCGATTTCGCCTTGCCGACGTAGAGGATCTCGTCGCGCTGGTCGCGAAACAGGTACACGCCCGGTCCCGTCGGCAGCCGTTGCAGCTGCTCCCGAACGGAATCTTCATGCACGCGAGCTAGCGTACCCCCACCTTGCGGCCGATCTTGACCACGCTTCTCGGCTCGGCCGCCGCGTTTCTCGCGTTGGCGATGCCCGCGTTCGCCGGAGGGCCGACGATGGCGCTCGGTGCCGCCGAGGACGCGGTCCGCTCGCCGGATCTCGTCACCGCAAAGGTGAAGATGACCGAGCTGCGTCTCGCGGGAATGACTGCGGTCCGCGTCACGTCCAACTGGCGGCCCGGCCTCACCGCGCCCACGACCGGCGAGATCGCGATCCTCCGCAACGTCGAGGCGGCCGCACGGCTCTCGGGCGTCAAGGTCTACGTCTCGGTCTACTCGCCCGGCTCGGCAACGACGCCGCTCGACGCGCTCGCCCAGGCGCAGTTCGCGCAGTACGCGGCCGCCCTCGCCGTCGCGCTTCCGAGCTTCGACGACATCATCGTCGGCAACGAGCCGAACCTGAACCGCTTCTGGCTGCCGCAGTTCGCGCCCGACGGGTCGATCGCGTCCGCACCGGCCTACCTCTCCCTCCTCGCGCAGACGTACGACGCGCTCAAGGCGGTCGACCCCGGCCTGCGCGTCTGGGGCGGGGCGGTCTCACCACGCGGGTCGGACCGGCCCGGGGGGATTCGCCCGACCACGTCGCCGACC
>DASSBI010000078.1:0-12758 GCA_035698965.1 Gaiella sp.
CCCGATACCCCGGCAGCGGGGTGCCGCGCGGCCGTCAGCACGTGTCCTCCAACGGGTTCAGCACGCGCCACCAACGCTACGTCTGCGTGCGTCTACTTGTCAAGACACCGTTCCGCCATCTGGGACGAGCACGGGTCGCGCTGCCGGGGAGTCGAAGCGGACGCGTGTCTAGGCTCGCGCGGCCTGCAGCGCGCGCCAGACGCGCTCGCCGTTCGCCGGCATCTCGACGTGCCGGACGCCGAATGGCGCGAGCGCGTCCGCGACCGCGCTCTGCACCGCGGGTGTGGAGCCGATCGTGCCCGACTCGCCGATCCCCTTGGCGCCGAGCGCGTTGAGCGGCGTCGGCGTCTCCATCTCGACGACGTCCCACGACGGAAGCTCGGCCGCCGACGCGAACGCGTACCCGAGGAACGATGCCGTCAGCGGATTGCCCTCGTCGTCGTAGGCGAACTCCTCGAAGAGCGCCTGCCCGACGCCGGCCGCGACGCCGCCGTGCACCTGACCCTCGGCGATCAGCGGGTTCACGATGGTGCCCGCGTCGTCGACCGCGACGAGGCGCCGGAGCTCGACCTCGCCGGTCTCGGTGTCGACCTCGACGGCGGCGACATGCGCGCCGAACGGGAACGTCGGCGCATCGGCCTTGAAGACCTCGGCGGCACGCAGCTCCGCGAGCCGTCCCTCCGAGGCCGCGGCGGCGGCGAGCTCCTTCCACGTGAGCACCGGCGTCGGCGAGCCGACGACGTGGAAACCGCCCCGTTCGGCGTCGAGCACGACGTCGTCGGCACTCGCCTCGAGCTGCTCGGAGGCGAGCACCCGGGCCCGCTCCACGACCACCTCGGCCGCCTGCCGGGCCGCGGCGCCGCCGATCTGGGTCGACTTGGAGCCGTACGTGCCTGTGCCCTGCGAAACCTCGTCGGTGTCGCCCTTGATCACGCGGACGGCCTCGACCGGCAGACCGAGCCTATCCGCGACGATCATCGCGAACGTCGTCTCGTGGCCCTGCCCGTGCGAGAACGAGCCGGTCCGCAGCACGGCCTCTCCGGCAGGTGTGATCTCGACGTCTCCGA
Organism: Gaiella sp.; assembly: GCA_035698965.1. Classification (GTDB taxonomy): domain Bacteria; phylum Actinomycetota; class Thermoleophilia; order Gaiellales; family Gaiellaceae; genus Gaiella. Next base: position 1,068 of record DASSBI010000078.1, read on the forward strand.
GCTCCGGCTCGACGAGGCCGTTCGTGATCTCCACGTAGACGCTGACGCCGATGCCGAGTGCCCGCGCGTCGCCGGACTCGCGGCGGCGCTGCTGCTCCTCGCGCAGCGCGTCGTAGCCCGCCGTCTCGAGCGCGAGGTCGAGCGCGCGTCCGTAGTCGCCCGAGTCGTAGCCGGCGCCGGACGCGGTCGTCAGGGGGAACGCGTCCGGTGGGTACAGGTTGCGGCGGCGCACCTCGGCCGGGTCGAGACCGAGCTCCGCCGCGAAGAGGTCCATCGCGCGCTCGATCGCCTGCGTGGCCTCGGGTCGTCCGGCGCCGCGGAACGGTCCCGTCGGGGTCGTGTTCGTGACGACGCTGACGGTGTCCGCCTCGATCTTCGGGATCCGGTAGACGCCGCTCGACATCATCGCGGTGAAGCCGGGCAGGATGGCGCCGAGCCCCGGGTAGGCGCCGGCATCCTGGACGACGCGCAGCCGGTACGCCTGGACGTCACCGTCGCGGCTCCCGCCGAGCGTGAACTCGAGCGCCGCCGCCCGGCCGTGCTGCATCGCGACCATGTTCTCGCTGCGGCTCTCCGTCCAGCGGACCGGACGCCCGGTCTTGCGGGCGAGCCACGGGACGATGACGGTCTCGACGCTCAGCCCCTTGGCGCCGAAGCCTCCCCCCACGTCAGGCGCCACGACGCGCACCCCTTCGTCGCCGAGACCGAGGAAGAGCCCGAGCACGTGGCGGTCGAGATGCGGCGTCTGCGTCGACAGCCACAGCGTCATCCGGCCGTCGTCGCCGAGCTCGGCGACGCACCCGCGCGCCTCGAGCGGGCAAGCCGCGAGCCGCTGGCTCACCAGCCGGCCCGAGACGACCACGTCGCAGCCCTCGAAGAGCGCCTCGTCGGGGGCCTCGAGCGGATGACTCGCGCAGACGTTCGTCCCGAGCTCCGGGTACAGGAGCACGTCGCCGGCGAGCCCCGCTTCGGGGCCGACGACGGCGGGCAAGGGGTCGTAGTCGACGAGCACCAGCTCGGCCGCGTCGACGCCGGCCACGCGATCCTCCGTGAGGACGACGGCCACGATGTCCCCGACGAAGCGGACGATGTCGCTCGCGAGGAAGGGCCGCACCATCTTGTCGTTGATCCCCGGGATCGGCGGCGGCGGGAAGGCCCCGAGCTCGACGTCCGCCGCCGTGAAGACCTGCGCGCCCGGGACGCTCGCGACGGCCGACGTGTCGATCCCGGTGATCCGCGCGTGGGCGACGGGCGACCGGACGAACGTCGCGTGGAGCGCGCCCGGAACCTCCTGGTTCTCGACGTAGAGCCCCTCGCCGCGCAGGAAGCGGTCGTCCTCCACGCGGAGGATCCGCTGACCCATCATGCCGCTCACGACGTAAGCCTCTCACACTCGGCGGCGACGAGCCGGGCCGTCACCGCCCCCAGACCTCCTCGGCCACCTCGACGACGAGTGCCAGCTTCGCGACCTGCTCGTCGTAGCTCAGGGCGTTGCCGTCGACGGTCGACGAGAAGCCGCATTGCGGCGAGAGGCAGAGCTGCTCGAGGGGCGCGTGGCGGCTCGCCTCCTCGATCCGGCGCTTCAGGTCGTCCTTCGACTCGAGCGCCCCGCGCTTCGTCGTCACGAGCCCTAGCACGACCTGCTTGTCACCCTTCGGGAGGAACCGCAGCGGCTCGAAGCCGCCGGAGCGCTCGTCGTCCCACTCCATGAAGTAGCCGTCGACCCGGAGCTCCGAGAAGAGCGCCTCGGCGACGTGGTCGTACCCGCCCTCGGCGACCCACGACGAGCGGAAGTTCCCGCGGCACATGTGCGTCGTGACGCTCATCCCGTCGGGGCGGCCGGCGAGGGCCTCGTTGATGTGCCGGATGTACTCGACGTGCTGCGCGTCCGGGTCGCCGCCGATCGAAGCGACGTACCGGCGCTGCTCGGGGTCGTTCAGATACGCGAGGCTCGTGTCGTCGAGCTGGAGGTACGTGCAGCCGAGCTCGCCGAGGCGCCGCACCTGCTCGCGGTAGGCGGCGGTCAGATCGCTCCAGAAGCCGTCGAGGTCCGGGTAGACGCTCTCGTCGATCGCCGCCCGGCCACCCCTGTAGTGGACCATGCTCGGGGACGGGATCGTGAGCTTCGGGACGCCGGCTGTCACGTGCTCCGAGAGGAACGCGAACGCGTCGCCGAAGATCGTCTCGGAGACGCCGACCTTGTCGCCGACGTAGGCGAGCGCGGTCATGAACTCGATGTCGCCCTGCTCGTTGTGGAACGAGACCTTGACCTTGTCGTCGGCGGCCGAGATCCCGTCGAGCGCGTAGATGAAGTCCATGTGCCACGAGCCACGGCGGAACTCCCCGTCGGTGACTCCCCGCAGGCCGACCTCCTCCTGCATGCGGACGGTCTCGGCGATCGCCTCGTCCTCGACCGTGTGCAGCTCGTCGGCGGTGATCCGCCCGGCGGCCGCATCCTCGCGGGCGCGAAGCAGCGCCGGCGGGCGGAGCAGGCTGCCGACGTGGTCGGCGCGGAACGGCGGCGTCGTGCGAACTGCCATGGTCACCCTCCTCTGTCTTCCAGGCTCGGCGCCCGTGACGACACCCGAACGGGGGTTCTATCATCGCGCCGTGAATGCCACAGGTCGACCGCGACGCGGCGGCCCTCGAGGCGCACACGACGTCGGAGCACTTCGAGCGGTACGTGATCGAGCAGTCGATCCCCGTGCTCGTCGACCGCGAGCGGCACGTGTACGACGCGATCGACGTCTGATACGGCGCTCACGCGAGGGGCCGTCCGCCGTCCACGGCGAGAACGCTGCCGGTCGTGAAGGTCAGGTCGCGGACGCAAGCGAGGACCGCCGCGGCAACCTCGCCGGGCGACGCGAGGCGTCCGAGCGGCGTCCGCGCGAGCTGGTCCTCGCGCCAGGCCGGGTCGAGCGAGCGGATGAAACCGGTGTCGACGACGCCTGGGGACACCGAGACGACGCGGATCCGCGGCGCCAGCGCGCGCCCGAGCGAGCGGGTCAGGCTGTCGAGCGCCGCCTTCGACGCGCAGTACGCGACGTTGCTGCCCTGGCCGGTGACTGCAGCGATGGAGGAGACGTTGACGACCACGCCACCGCCCGGCAGCTGACTCCGCTCGAGAAGCGGTCGCAGCACGCGCACGGTGGCGAACGCGCCGCGTACGTTCGTGCGCAGGATCGCGTCGATCAGCTCGTCGTCAAGCGAGTCGAGGTCGTCATGGGGGACGAAGCGCGTGACGCCCGCGGCGTTGACCAGCACGTCGCAACCGCCGAGCTCCGCCGCGACGGCATCTGCGAGCACGCCGAGGGCGGCACTGTCGGTCACGTCGGCCGCGAGCCCGAGGTGAGGACCGCCGGGCAGCCCGGCCGCGAGCTCGTCGGCCTGCTCGCGCGAGCGCGCGTATCCCACGACCACTCGGAAGCCCGCCTCGGCGAGCGCACGGCAGACAGCCGAACCGATGCCCCCCGCCCCGCCCGTCACGACGGCCGCCGGCGGGCGCGGTCGATCGCTCAGGACGCTCTCCCGTAGCGCCGAACCCGGATGTCGGCCTGCTCCTTGTGACCGGCGAACCCCTCGATCCCACAGAGGCGCGAGCAGACCTCGCCGATCGCCGCGGACGCCTCGTCGGTCTCGATGCGCTGGTACGTGCAGGTCTTCAGGAACTTCCCGACCCAGAGGCCGCCGGTGTACCGCGCCGCACGCATCGTGGGCAGCGTGTGATTCGTGCCGATCACCTTGTCACCGAAGGCGACGTTCGTTCTCGGCCCGAGGAATAGCGCGCCGTAGTTCCGCATCCGTTCGAGGAACACCCCTGGCTCGCGGGTCATCACCTGGACGTGCTCGCTCGCAATGCGGTCGGCCTCGGACACGAGCTCGTCGACCGTGTCGCAGAGGATGATCTCGCCGCATTCCTCCCAGGCCGTCCGGGCGACGTCCGCTGTCGGAAGCCATTCGAGCTCCACCTGGATCGCGACAGGCACCGCCTCCGCGAGCTCCCGGGACGTGGTCAGGAGGATCGCCGGGCTCGTAGGGCCGTGCTCCGCCTGGCCGAGCAGGTCGACCGCAGCCAGCTCCGGATCGCAGGTCTCGTCAGCGATGATGAGCGTCTCCGTCGGGCCTGCGAGAAGGTCGATCCCGACCCGGCCGAAGAGCTGACGCTTCGCCTCGGCGACGTACGCGTTCCCCGGGCCGACGACCATGTCGACGGGAGCGACTGTCGCCGTCCCGAGCGCCATCGCAGCGACCGCCTGCACACCACCGAGCACGAGGATCTCGTCCGCGCCGCCGAGATGCATGGCGGCGACGATCGCCGGATGCGGCGCGCCGTCGACGGGCGGCGCACACGCGACGATGCGCGGCACGCCGGCGGCCTTCGCGGTGACGACGCTCATGTGCGCCGAGGCAACCATCGGGTAACGGCCGCCCGGCACGTAGCAGCCGACCGACTCCACCGGGATGTTCCGGTGGCCGAGGAAGACGCCGGGGAGGGTCTCGACCTCGACGTCCGTGAGCGCCGCGCGCTGCGCGAGCGCGAAACCGCGGATCTGCTCCTGGGCGAACCGGACGTCGTCGAGCGTCTGCTCGGGCACGGAGGCGACGCACGCCTCGATCTCGCGTTCCGTCAGGACGAAGCTCTCGGGGCTCCAGCCGTCGAAGGATTCCGAGTAGTGCCGGACGGCCTCGTCGCCCCGCTCCGCGACATCGGCCACAATCGACTCGACAGCCGAGCGCACCTCCGCGCTCGCCTCGGCCTTCGCCTCCTGGGTGCGTCCGGTCTTGAGCGTGCGGATCACGCCGCGGCGCCTGCCCGGGCAGCGTCGAGCGAGGCGATCCGCCGATCGATCTCCGCGCAATACGCCGGACGGCGCGCCAAGCGGCTCATGCGTCCTCGCCCCAGGGACGGATCCGGGGCGGCGGCGGCTCGCCGTGCCCTTCCTGCCACGAGATCACGGGGTTGCGAAGGACGCCGATCCGCTCGATCTCCGCTTCGATCACGTCGCCGGGCTTGAGGTACAGCCGCGCGCGCTCCTCGGGCGACTTGAACCCGGCCACGCCGGACACCGTGCCCGTGGAGAGCACGTCCCCGGCCGAGTACGTGAGACCGGAGAAGTTCGAGAGGATCTCGGGGATCGTCACGGACATCCGACCCGAGTGCGACTCCTGGCGCACCTCGCCGTTGACGCGGAGTTGCATCGCGAGGTCGTGCGGGTCGGGCACCTCGTCCGGCGTCACGATCCACGGCCCGAGCGGGCAGAAGGTGTCGATCGCCTTGCAGAAGCTGAAGACCCCCGACTTCATCTCGCCGCGCTGGATGTCGCGCGCCGTGATGTCGTTGAAGATCACGTAGCCGCCGACGTAGTCCATCGCCTCCTCCGGCGAGAACCACGCGCCGGGCTTCTCGAGGACGACGGCGAGCTCGAGCTCGTAGTCGAGCTCCTCGGTGAGGTGCTCGGGGTAGATCACCGGCTCCTCCGGCCCCACGATCGCGTCGACGTTCTGGAAGAAGTTGATCCAGGGCGCAATCACGTGTGACCAGTCGACGTTCTTCGACTCCTCCTCGTGCTCGCGGAAGTTCCCCGCGGTGTGGAAAAACTTCTTCGGGACGATCGGCGCACGGAGGCGCGTCTCGGCGAGCGGCACGCGCTCCCCGGTCTCGTCCGCGCCGCCGCGCTCGAAGTACCCCCGCATCGTCGGCACGTCGAGGACGGCGATCTCCTCGCCGTCCAGCACTCCGACTCGCCTGTCCTCCCCGAACGTCACCAACTTCATCCAGTCGTCCTCCTCGTCTTCATGCGATCCCACACACGCGCATGGCGACTCGCGCGTACACCTCGGCCGTGCGGACGAGCCCGTCGATCTCGAGGTTCTCGCCGAGCTCGACGTCCATCAGCCCCGTCGACGTGCCGTAGTTCACCGTCGGGACTCCGTAGCGGGTCAGCGCAGAGGCGTCCGAGAACCACCGCGTCACGTCGCGACCGGGCGGCACGCCGAAGACGTCCTCGTGCGCCCCGTCGATCGCGGCGACGAGCTCGTGGCCCTCCTCGATCTCCGCGCCCGGGGCGGTGACGTACACCTCGCCCTCGATGCCGTACTCGGGGAACCGCTCGGCGAGGCCGCGCACCATGTCGAGCACCTCGCGCCGCGCGACGGCCATCGACTTCGTCGGCGGCACGCGCACGTCCAGGAACAGATCCGCGTGGTGCGGCGTCCGCGATACACGCCAGCCGAAGCCGCCCTCGACCGCGCCGATGTTGACGATCGCCTTGGCACCGCAGTAGGCGTTCGCTGGGTCGTTCTCCCATGCCGGCACCCACTCCATGACCGCGGCGAGCACCTCCTGCTGGCGCAGGATCGCGTTCTCGCCCCGGCGCCCCTCGCTGAACGCCGTATGGATGAAGTTCCCGTGCACGCGGATCTTGAGCCAGAGCGCGCCGAAGTGCCCGAGCACCACCTTTCCCTCGGTGGGCTCGCCGAGCAGGCACATGTCGGCGACGCCGCCGTGCGAGACGAGGTGCCGCGTCCCCGCCGCGTAGCCGCGGTACTCGGCGCCGACCGCGTCGCCCTGCTGCGTCTTCTCGATCTCGCCGCTGACGGCCGCGATCAGGACGTCGCCTCGCAGCCGCACGCCGGCGTCCTGCAGCGCGCGCACCGCCTCGAGGTAGCAGGCGAGCGCGCCCTTCATGTTCGAGATCCCGAGCCCGTAGAGCCGCCCTTCCTGGACGAACGCCTCCGGCTGGAACCCCGGCACGCCCGCGAGCCACGGCTCGCGCCCCGAGTACGACGTGTCCATGTGGCCGTTGAACATGAGGCTCTTGCCGCCGCCGGCGCCGTCCCAGAGCCCGAGCGCGTTCGCGCGGCCGTCCTCGACTTGTTGCCACTGGCAACGCAGGCCCATCTCGTCGTAGAGCTCCCGCATGAGCTCGGCCATCGCCTGCTCGCTCCCCGTGAAGCTCCAGGTGCCGACCATGCGGCTCGCCGTGTCGACCAGCCGGTCGCGGTCGACCGAGAACGTGGGCGGGCTTCCCGTCACGGTGCCGAGATCCTAGGCTCGGAAGTGTGGCAGCACTTCGCGACCGAAGAGGCGGATCTGCTCGTGGCGGTCCTCGCCCCAGAGCTCGAGCATCACGTGCGTGCAGCCGGCGTCGCGGTACTCCTCGATCGCCGCGATGCAGTCGGCCGGCGTTCCGGCGATCGGCCGGCACTTGTCGAGCAGCGCGTCCGTGACCTTCGCCTTCGCGGCGAGCCGCCCACCCTGCTCCATCGCCTCCGCGACGGGGCGGATCTCGTCCACCTCGATCCCGGCCAGGTCGAGGAGCGTGTCCGCCGCGCCGGCGATGTTCTGCACCTTGTTCGCGAGGTACATCCCCGCGATCTCGCGAGCGCCGTCGCGGCCCTTCTCGGGATCGTCGGCATGGATCGATGCAACGACCGTGCAGCCGATGTCGATGTCGGCGGCAACGTTGTCGCGCGTGTAGCGGACGAACGCCGGCGTCGTGATCGACGGTGTCAGGCAGCCGTCGCCGATCTCACCGGCGAGGGCCTGCATCTTCGGTGCCGTCGCGGCCACGTAGACCGGCGGCACGCCGCGCGGGGTGTGCGCGTCGGGCGAGAGCGCCGGCACGTCGGCGCTCCACGTGTCGCCGTCGTAGGAGAACGCCTCACCCGACAGCACGCCGCGCACGATCTCGACCGCGTCGCGCATCGGCCCGAGCGTCTTGCGCGTCTGGCCCTTGATGTTGTTCAGGAAGATCTTCGAGGTCCCGAAGCCGAGCAGGAAACGTCCCGGCCCGGCCGCCTCCTGGACGACCCGCGCGTCCATCGCCACCTGCACCGGATGGCGCGTCCACGGCGAGATGATCCCCCAGCCGATCGCGAGCCGCTCCGTGTCACGCGCCATCAAGGCGGAGACGACCGTGGACGACCGCGCCTCCATCTGGTGCTTGCGCCACCAGGGATACGCCTCGGCGAGCCACACGGTGTCCATCCCGGCCTCGTCCATCACGCGCGCCGACGCGAGCATCTCGTCGAGAGGCTCCATCGTCAGCTGCATGACCCCGATCCGGAACGGGACGTCTGACATGTCACGGCGACCCTAGCACCGTTCCCCGTCTGACGACAAAGCATCAGGGCCGTCGCGCACCCGGTTTCCGGGCCGCGGCTGCCTCACGTCTCGGGGCGCGGCCGGCGGCGACACGGCCCGCGTCTCACGCCGTTCGGCCGCGGTCCGCCGGATCCACCCCACGCGCCCGTTCCAGACGAGGAGCGACCGCGACTCGACCGGCTCTAGGGTCGAGTGGCCTCGCCTCACGACGCGACCTGTTCGGCGACGCGACGCCGCCCCGTGCCGGTGCGCGCCCGGGCCGGTTGCGCAGCGATCTGCCGCACGACCCGCTCGGCGTCCTTGCCGGCCCCCCCGATCAGCATCGACGTGAACGAGTGCAGGAAGAGCATTCCGACGAAGAAGAGCCCCGGTGCGGAGGCCACGGCGCCGTGGTACTGCACCGGGTAGCCGTCGTCGCCCATCTCGATGGGAACGTCCATCCAGGAGTAGTCGGGCCGGAACCCGGTGCACCAGACGACGTTTCGGACGTCGAGGACACGGCCGTCGTCCAGCACGGGGCGGCCGCCCTCGACGCCGACCGTTCGCGCGAGGGTCCGCTCGACGCCTGCGGCGAGAAGCTCCTTCCTGCGGTAGCGCAGGAGCGGTGCGCCGCCGTGCCGGATGTGCGGGCGCATCTTGCGACCCATGGGCGTGTCCGCCGTGAGGATGTGCGAGCCGGCGAAGAACAGCAGGCGAAAGCCCATGCGCCCGCGGCGCGTGTCGACTCTGGCCGGGATCTGTCCGGTGTCGACGCCGGAGAGAATGGTCTGGTGCCGTGCGGACGCCTCGTGGGCGATGTCCGCCCCCGAGTGGCTCGCGCCGACCACGAGCACGGGCCCGTCCTGCAGCTGAGAGAGGTTGCGATAGTCGTTCGAGTGGAGCTGCCGGATGCCGTGGCCGAGCTGCGGCGCGAAGCTCGGGACGTACGGCTTCTGCATGACGCCGGTCGCCACGACGACGTTGTCGGCCTCGTACCGCTCCTCGCCGGCGAGCAGCACGTAGCGTCCGTTCTCCATCGTCAGCGTGTCGACGGTCGAACCGGAGCGCACGGGCAGCTCGAAGTGCTCCGCGTACGCCGTGAGGTAGTCCGCCATCTCGCGCGTGGTGGGATACGACGTGCGCTTCGCGGGGAACCGCAGCCCCGGGAGGCCGTCGTACGAGGCGGGCGAGTAGAGCCGCAGGGAGTCCCAGCGCCGACGCCAGGGGTCGCCGACGCGCTCGCTCGCGTCGAGGATCAGGAACGTGCGGCCGTGCTTCTTGAGGTGGTACCCCGTCGCGAGCCCCGCCTGGCCGCCGCCGACGATCACCGTGTCGAAGGATTGCGCTGTCATCTTGGCCTCCTCGTCGTTTCGAACGACGGTAGGCCGGTCACGATCCGCGAGCATCGCGCGGATCCACCAACCTGCCCCGTGCGCGCCGTGGTCATTTCGGACCACGCCGACGCGCGTCAGACGAGGTCGTGCTCGAAGGCGAACGCCGTCGCCGCGGCGCGGGACGAGAGCCCGAGCTTCGCGAAGATGTTCTGGAGGTGCCGCGCCACCGTGTGCTCGCTGATGACGAGCGACGCGGCGATCTCGCGATTGGTCCTCCCGGCCGCGACGAGACGCAGAACCTCGAGCTCGCGGCCCGAGAGCCCGTGGCGGCTCGTCGGCGGCTGCTCGAGGCGTGCGAGATCTGGCCGTGCACCGAGACGGCCGAAGATGCTCCTGGCCGCCTCGTACTCCAGCACAGCCGCTTCCTCGTCCTCGAGCAGGCGACATGCGTCTCCGACCAGGACGCGCGTCCGCGCGATCTCGTACGGGGCATCGAGCGCGTGCCACACCTCCGTCGCCCTCCGGAGCGAGACGAGCGCCTCCCGCGGCTCGCCCTCGGCGAGGTGCACCGCGCCCCGCGAATGAGCGACGAGCGCGCCGAGCATCGCGCTCTCGTACCCGGTCGCGATCTCCTCGAGCTCGTCGCAGGCACGGCGCGCGGATTCGGTGTCCCCCGCCGTCACCATGATCTCGACGAAGGCCGGAAGCAGCCGAGCGCGGTCGAGCGGCGCGGTGGCGGCCGACTCTGCCCGCCGGATCGCCGAGACCGCAGCGTCGGTGCGGCCCTGCGCGAGGCGCAGCTGGGCGAGCCCGGGCTGCGGCTCCCACCCGAACGTGCTCGCCTCTCGGTAGGCGTCCGCCGCGCCGGCGAAGTCGCCCTGCAACCGAAGGAGCTCGCCCTGTCGGTAGCGTGCGAGCCCGGCCGCGGGATTGCTCGTCTCGAGGAAGCGCTCGCCGGCTCGGCGCGCCTCCTCGAGCGCATCTCGCCACGAGCCGTCGAGCTGGAGGATCTCCGCCCGGTGCACGTAGCAGCGTCCGGTGAACGCGACCATGTCCGGCTGGAGCGCCCACCAATCCGCGAGCGCCCGCGTCCACTCCCGCGCCCGCCGCACCTCGTACACCTCCTGGCAGGCGAGGATCACCCCGCAGTAGACGATCCCCGTGACGATGGGTGAGAGCTCCTCGGCGGTCACGGCCACCATGCCCTCGTCGAGCAGCGCGAGCCCTTCGCGGACCTGACCGTTCTTGATCAGCATGTAGCCCTGGGCCTGGATCGCGAGGGCAAAGAGGTCGCGGTCGCCGAAGCGCTCGCCGAGGCGGACCGCCTCCTCCGCGATACCGGCCGCCGTGGGGAAGTCGCCCGCGGCCTCGCGCTCGAACACGCCGGGGATGGCCAGCCACCCGCGCTCTGCGCACTCGCCCTCTGTCTCCAGGAGCCGGTGGGCTCGGCCGAGCCAGCCGGTCGCCGGACCCATCTGACCCCGCAACGCGAGGTTCATGATCATCCACGCCGCGCAGCGAACGGCACGCAGGCTTGCCGCGTCGTCGAGATGTCGCTGGTGCGCCTGCTCGAGCCACGCGACGCATTCGTCGTCGCGGCCGAGCATGAAGGCGGTCGTGGCGATCAGCTCGAGATCGTCCGCCTCCAGCGGCTCCCGCTCGTGGGCGCGAGAGAGAAGGTCGTGCGCAGCGAGCCAGGCGCGCCCCGCGTAGGCCTCGCGGCCCCGCTCGAGCTCGTCGACCCGGTCGCACGGGCGGCGCTCCACTGCTCGCCGAACGTTAGCGCGGCAGGAAGCGCATTTTCGCGTGGCGACGACGCGCGAGACGTCAGCCGTCGGCCTTCGCCGCCTGCACCTCGTTGTCGAGGGCGGCGAGGACGTTCCCGACCTGCTGGTTGATGATCGGCTGGAGGACGCGCTGGCCCATCGAGCCGACGGGGCCGGCGATCTTGACGTCGGCCTCCCAGCCCATCGAGGTCTTCTCGCCCTCGCCGGAGAGCGTGAACGACGTCGTCATGTTCATGAGCGCGCCGACGCCCTGACCCTTGGCGTTCAGCGACGCGAACTCCAGCGGCCGCTCCTCGAGCTTCGTGAACGCGATCGACATCTTCAGACCGCCGAGACCGAGAGGCACCTTCACCTTGGCGCTCCAGTGCGTGTCGTCCGCGATCTCGAAGCTCTCGACGCCCGGCATCGTCTTGGCCATCTTCGCTGGGTCGTTGATCACGCTCCACACGACCTCGCGGGGTGCGTCGAACTCCTTCGTGCCCTC